>JBGSVU010000834.1:0-5377 GCA_041752775.1 Pirellulaceae bacterium
TTGCTCTTCGTCACCACTATTTTGTCACTTTTCAGATCGGTTGAATGGTCAACAAGGTCCAATGGATTTCGAAACCCAACATTCTTCCCAACGCAAAAGCTTTGCCGGACACAAATGTTGACTCCATCGCTTGCGGGGATCGCGCGGTTGTGTAAATTCACCGATATTCATGGTAACCTTTCACGGCCGGAAGGGCGTGGTTTCCATGCTAAACACGCTATTCGGACCTGGGCAGAATTATGATTACGAAACGCTTCTGTCGCTGCGTAGACTGATGAACCTTCACCACCATTTCCCTGGATCTCCCTGACTGCATATGTTGATACCTTCCATATGAAAGCAATTCGATGAATGTGCGAGCTGACGGGGGCCCCCTGGTTGTCGGCGTCGGTGCGTCGGCGGGTGGGCTGGAGGCCTTCATCGAACTCATCACGGAACTGGGTGATGCACCCGGCATGGCGATCGTTTTCGTCCAGCACCTGAATCCCAACAGCAAATCGTTGTTGCCCGAATTGTTGGCCAAGGCCACGGCGATGCCGATCGTCGAAATCAACAGTCGCCGGAAACTCAAGGCTGGCAAGATCTACGTTTGTCCGCCGCACAGTCTGCTGGAAGTCAAACGGGGCTTTGTCAAAGTTACACCCCAGGATGGAGACTCGCGCGCCAATAACCTGATCGACCAGTTCTTGCACTCCCTTGCTGCGGATCAGGGAGAAAACGCGGTCGGCGTGATTCTGTCCGGTGCCGGCAGCGATGGAACGCTGGGACTAAAGGCGATCAGCGATGCCAGCGGGCTGACCTTTGCCCAGGAACCCATGTCAGCCAAATACGACTCCATGCCGCGCAGTGCCGCCTCCATGGGGATGGCGGATCATGTCTTGACACCCAAACAGATTGCCCAGGAACTGTTGCAATACGCCGGACACCTGACGCGACTGGGTGGCGCCCAGTCTCTGGTCCAGTTGCAGGACCAGATTGTCGCAGCGATTCCCGCCATAGCCGAACGGCTGACGACGGTTACCAGCCACAATTTTCATCATTACAAAAGCAGTACACTTTCGCGGCGGATTCAGCGCCGGATGCAGGTGCTGAAAATATTCGATGTCCACGAGTATGTCCGTTTTCTGGAACACAATGACGAAGAAACTCAGTCGCTGTTTCGCGAATTGCTGATTGGCGTCACGGCCTTTTTCCGTGATCCCGATGCATTCGAATTTCTGGCAGAAAATGTGCTGTCAAAACTGTTCGAGAAACGGTCGGCAGGCGACACCGTGCGGATCTGGGTCGCCGGATGCGCCACCGGGGCCGAGGCGTATACGATTGCCATGCTCTGCCGGGAGGTCATGGACCGCCATCCGGGATTGCCCACCAGCGCAGCCAGTTCATCGGGCAAAAACGCAGACAGGCTGGTGACGCGGGGCGACGTTCAGATTTTTGCCACAGACATTGACGAACGTTCCCTGCAAATTGCCCGCGCGGGAACCTACCCCATCGGCATCGAAGATCACGTCTCGGCCGAACGGCTGAAGCGGTTCTTTGTCAAACGCGGCAAGCGGTATCAGGTCACCAAAGAACTGCGGGAGATGGTCCTGTTTTCTGCGCACAACCTGATCAGCGATCCGCCTTTTTCCCGCATCGACCTGATTTCCTGCCGCAATCTGCTGATTTATCTGGGCCCGCATCTCCAGAAGAAACTGGTTCCGGTTTTTCATTACGCCCTGCGGCCATCGGGTTATCTGTTTCTCGGCCCCAGCGAGAACATCAGTTCGCACGCCGAACTGTTTCGCTCGATCGATGCCAAGTTCAGGATATCGCAGCGGAAAGGGATTGCCGCCGGATCGGCCAGCTCGATCAGTTTGCGCGCCCCCACGATCCAGCCCTCCAGAGTTGAACCGTCGCTTTCGTCAGACAAATCAACCGACCTGACCGGGATACGTGACCGCATCCTGCTGGACGAGTTCGCGCCGAAATCGTGCATCATCGACGATACGGGCCAGGTCCTGAATTCATCAGCCAACATGCAGAAATATCTGTCGCTGGGGGACGGTGATTTCCAGAACAATATTGTCAAAATGGCTGCCAGCGGGCTGCGAATCGGGTTGCGGGCGGCGCTGGCCGAAGCGAGAAAGACAAAACGCCAGGTGCAGCACCAGAACATGTCGGTCCGCGTCGGCGAACAAATTCAGCGGGTCATGATCACGGTCCAGCCAATGCCGCGGCTGGGCGAAGATGACGCCCTGTATATGATCGTTTTTCACGATGTCGGTTTGCCGATCCAGCGCGAAGGCAGAGAAGAGTCACTTCCGCGATCTTCCAGCGACGCCGATGCCATCATCCTGCAACTGGAACGCGAACTGGAAACCACCCGCGACGACCTCGACAAATCGTTGCAGGACATGGAGGCGGCCAACGAAGAGTTGAAATCGTCCAACGAAGAACTGCTGTCGATGAACGAGGAGCTGCAGTCAGCCAACGAAGAACTGGAGACATCGAAAGAGGAAGTCACGGCCGGCAGCGACGCTATCGCCCTCGCCCACAGCGATCTGGAAAACCTGCTGCGCAGCTCGCAGATCGCCACGATTTTCCTCGACGACGATTTGCTGATCCGCAGTTTTACGCCCGCGATTTCCGAAATCTACGGATTGATGGACACCGATATCGGGCGACCGCTTGAGCGTTTCGTGCCCCACGTGCGTGAGATGCCGCCGTTGCCGGATCCCAGGCAGATTCACGACACCAGTCCTATCGAAGACACCATCTTTGCTGATTCGGGCAAGATCTTTATTCGTCGCGTCCTGCCCTATGAGTCGCAAACAGGTGATTTTGAAGGGATCATTGTCACTTTTGTCGATGTGACGGAATTGCAGCACGCGCTCCGCGAAGTCGAAGCCAGCCAGCGCCAGCTGCGGACTTTTACCGACAGTGTGCCAACGTTGATGGCGATCGTCGATTCCAGCCAGCGAATCGTATTCGCCAATCGCGCCTACATTCAGCATTGGGAGCGAACGGCGGAAGAAATCGTTGGGGCCCACATCCGGGACATCGCCGGCAGTGAAGCCTACGCTGTGATTGGGCCCAATCTGCAAAAGGCCCTCAGCGGTGAATCGATCCGCTACGACCTGCAGTTAAAACGTCCCGGGTCGGACGAACTGATGTATGAGGAAGTCATCTACGTTCCCCAGATTGGCCCCGACGGCCAAGTGGAATCGGTGCATGTCGTGATCAGCGACGTCACGAAGCGCAGGCTTCGTGAGCGTGAACTCGCAGAGCGCGAATCTCATCTGCGCCGAGTGATCGACAACCAGATTGGTCTGGTCGGGGTGATTGGTCGCGACGGAAAACTTCTGGAAGTCGATGACGATTCCATGCGGATCGCCGGACTGACACGCAATGACGTGATCGGCAAACACTTTGCGGAATGCGCCTGGTGGACTTACGACCCGTCTGTCTCACAGAAGATTCGCGAATCGATGGACAGGGCATTCGCAGGTGAAGTCGTCCGTTATGACGTACCGCTTTACGCGGCAGGGCTGGATGGACCCGACGCGCGGCTGATGATCGACTTTATGATAGCGCCTGTGCTGGATGAAAAAGGCGATGTCGAATATTTGATCCCTTCGGGTGTGGATATCAGCGAACGCCATGCCGCCGAAGTGGCTCTCCGCGAACGGGAGCAGCAACTGCGAATCGGCATTGAAGTTGCTGAATTTGGACTGGTGCGAATTGACTACACTGCCCAGACGGTCCAGTTGTCGGCGGAGGCCGCTGCCCTGTACGGTCTGGGGAGCGACGCGACTGCAGTGCCCCGGGAGCAACTCGATCAGGCCGTGGTGGAAGCAGACCGGGAGAAACTTCGGGCTGCTTTCCAGGACTGCCTGGCGAACCACGACGATGGGGTCATGGCCGTCGAATTGCGCGTGCATCATCCGGAGAACCAGTTGCGCTGGCTGGACGTGCGAAAACAGGTTTTCTTCGATCACTCTGCGGTCCCGCCGGTGCCGACGCACGGAATTCTGGCGGTGCGGGATATTACCGAACAGAAATTGTACGAAACGGAATTGCAGGATCGCCAGAGTTGGCTGCGGCGCATCATCGACAGCACCAATAATTTCATCGGTGTGTTTGTCCCGGACGGAACCACTGTCGATGTGAACCTGACGGCCACACAGGCCACGGGCATGCAACGCGAAGAACTGATCGGCGTCAAACTCTGGGATTTTGCCTGCTGGGACTTCGACGAATCCGCGCGTGAGCGCGTCCGGAAGGCCGTGCTGAAATGTGGACGCGATGGCGATCCCGTCCGTTTTGACACGGAATTCCTGGCCGGAGATGGTGCCCTGCGGGTGGCTGACGTCGGATTCAGCGCCGTTCGAGATTCGAATGACCGGATCACCAGTGTGATCGCCAGCGGCATTGACATCACAGATCGTGCCACTGCGGAACGCGAACTGCGGGAGTCGCAGAGCAAATTGCAGGTGCTGTTCGACCAGAGTTACTTTTATACCGGAATTCTCGATCTCTCCGGAACGCTGGTTGATATCAACGACGCCGCGTTGTTGCCGTTTGGATTTACGCGGGAACAGACGCTGGGCAAACCCTACTGGGAGACGCCGTGGTGGCAAGGCCAGCCCGATTCGCAGGCGAAACTGCAAGCCGCCTTTCAGCACGCTCTCCGGGGCAAAAAGTATTCCGAGGACTTGCCCTCTACCGGTCCCGACGGTTCGCAACGCGTCTCGGCATTTGCCTACACACCTGCCTTCGATAACGACGGTGCCGTGGTGTTCGTCGTCGCGACGGGCAGCGATGTGACCGACCGGATCCGGCAGACGCGCAACCTCGAGTTTCTCGTCGAGTTCCAAAAGCAAATTGTTTCACCGACGGGATTTGACGAAATAGGCGCAGTTGCCATCAACAGCGTCTTCGATTTTCTGCAGCCCAATCGCTGCAACCTCATCGAGTTTGAATCCGGCGGTGAAGTCGCGCATGTCTTTCAGCAGCGGACCCGGGGCGACTTGCCGGCCACATTGGGCCGTTACGACGTTCATGAATTTGCCAACGCGGAGGATCTGAAGCTGTTGCGGCAGGGCCAGCCGCTGATTCGTGACGATTTGCAGGGCAGTTCCCTTTCATCCACCCAACTTGCCCGGCATGAAGGCTACTCCGCGCAGGCGATGCTGGTGATCCCCTATCATGCGGATGGCGAGTTGAAACTGGCACTGGCCGTGGACGACGATCGACCCCGACACTGGCAACCGCTCGAAATCGAGTTGTTGACAGAGGTGACAGGGCGGCTGTTTTTGCGAATGATGCGGGCGCGGGCCGAAGAGCGGATTGTGGAACTGGCCGAAGAACTGCGTGAGACCAGCGAGCGGCTGGC
>JBGSVU010000835.1:0-2236 GCA_041752775.1 Pirellulaceae bacterium
CCGTAAACGGATACCAGAGTTGCCGGAGGAAACCCTTCGGGACCGGGTGGCCACCGACGCCGTAACCTTCGGGCCATTTGCCGTCGGCGGGGAAATGCCAGGTTCCGAACAGCCAGTCGAACAGCGGGAAATGCACCGCAAAGTTGACGTCGATCGCTTCTGGCTCAATCCCGTGGTGCCAGTGATGGAATCGCGGCGTGACGATCAGATACTGCAGGAAACCGAACGGCAGCTTCAGGTTCGAATGCACGAAGACGGAGAGGATGTAGACGAAGAAGATGTAGGCATACAGGGCCGGCTCGGCAAAACCGAGCACGTACATCGGCATCGTGGTCAGTCCCCGCAACACGATGACCTCCATCACATGCATTCGCGATCCGGCCAGCCAGTCCATCGCCTGGGCCGAATGGTGTACCGAGTGAAATCTCCACAACCACGGCACGCGATGAAACGTGCGGTGAACCCAGTACTGGACGAGATCGGTAAAAAACATGATCTCCAGAAACTGCAGGATCAGCGGCTGGCTGGCGACCGCCCCGCGAATGCCGCTGGCCCATCCCGTACTGGCCAGTGCTGCCATCGATGGTGCCAGCGAGAGAAAGGTCAGGGCCTGGACGAACAGCGTGCTGACGAGGAAATAAAACAGGTCTTCGCGCCACTCGTACCGGAGAATGGACTGGTCGCGCTGGCGGAACATTCGCTCAACCGGAATGAAAACCGCACCGAGAAAAATCAGGTTGAGAATGAAAAAATCAAGGCCCAGATAGTAGTCGCTGGCTAAAGACAGTTTGCTTTCCGCCCGCGACCCACCCAGCAGGCTGGCCACCATGACAAGTGCAATCGCCGCCAACCCCAGAATTTTCTGGTGTCGCAACACGACGCTCAAAACACCCAGCACAAACCCGGCAATCAGTACCCCATGCAGGGCCAAACGAATCAGCCCCAGCGGGTAGTGCTCGCGCGCGTCGGCCAGCGTAAAAAACTGGGGATACCGCAAACACAACACCGCGCCCAGACCGGCCAGCGCCAGCATCAGGCCCAAAACACCGCTGATCCACCCCGACCCGAACTGCCGGTCGCTGGAGTCAAGTTCCGCTGCCAGTCGGTTGGGCATCGCTGGATTTCCTCGTTGCCAATTTACACGTGCCAAAAACGTTCTGGCCGCTGCACCGCAAGCGGAATTTGACGTGAAACCGGGCCTGCCGTCAATGCGTTTTGGATCGCCGGAAATCCCCCATGCTTGCGGCGCCGATCACTCGCGAAAGAGCCAGGTCAGGTCGAGCGTTGCGGTGTTGAGGCGCAACTGCGGCAAGGTCTACTCAGGCAAATCCGGATTTCTGCTGGTTGCTGCGAAAATTCCGGGTCGGCAGCCATTGGCATCTGAAATTCAGGCGGGCAGCCGGTCCGGATTGAACTGTTACCTGTGGGGCGGCTTTGCTAGGTTGGCAGTGGACCGAATGCCAACTCAATCGTGCGAAGGATCGCGCCATGTTGATGATATCTGCACTGCTGATCATGTCCGGAAAGATTTTCGCCGGGCGGGGACGCTGGCCCTGGCTGGCGGTGACGGCTTCACTCGTGCTGGCACTGACGGGTCTCCAGCCAGACAGTAAGGGACTGGGGACGGTCCCGGCCGGACAAAATCATCGAGCGGCGGACCGCGATGAAGATCGCAATTGCCTGCGCGATGTTTTTTTTGCCGACTCGCTGCATGGTTGGGCGGTAGGCGACCGGGGAACTGTACTGCGGACAGTGGATGGGGGACGGGTATGGCTCCGTTGTGGTGCCACCGTTCCGCTTTCGTCCAGCCAGGGAGCTATCGATCCGGCCATGCAAACGCTGCTGGGTCAGGTGCGCCAGCAGGCTGGAACGTCGAACCAGCCGTTGCAGCAAACGACGGTGCGCAACGTGGACTGCCGTCTGGATTCGGTGACTTTTGTTGACCACCTGCATGGATGGACCAGTGGAGGAAATTGTCTGCCGGGGTTAAACGAAACACGTGGAATGCTGCTGGCGACCCGGGACGGCGGGGTCAGCTGGACCCCGATGGCGCAGGCCGGAACGCCATGGCTGCACTGCATGAAAATGAAAAACCTGTCCCAGGGATGGGGTCTGGGTTGCAGCGGTTTTTTATTCCGGGGCGGCCATTACCAGACAGGTGACTCGGGACGCAGCTGGTCGTCGCTGTCACGGGCAGGGCAGAATAGAGAATTCATCGATGGCGACGAGGCGGGCA
>JBGSVU010000836.1:0-5124 GCA_041752775.1 Pirellulaceae bacterium
GCGCGAGGGACAGTCCCGGCGGCGACCTCCCTCCGGTCCAGTGACCAGCCCGAACGGAAAACTTCAGGTCGACGTTCGCGACCATAACCTGGTTCTGAAAACGCCCGATGCCTCCGAAAGTGGCGACGAAGCTGCGGAAAAAGTCCTGACGACCGACGCCACGGCGGACGATTCTTTTCGCCGCAGCGCCCAGCGGGCCCGGCTGCTGTCGATGCAATACGGGATGGCGGATTTTCCCGACGACCTGCCGCAAGGCCAATGGTCGTCCGATTCCCGGTACCTCCTGGCGTTTCAGACGACGACCGTGCCGGAACGGGTGGTGCAGTACGTCGAATCGTCACCGCGCGACCAGTTGCAACCGCAACTGCAGTCGTACCCCTATGCCAAACCAGGCGATCCCATTCCCGTGGCGACTCCGCGACTGTTTGCGATGCCCGACGGCCGCGAGATTGCGCTGTCGCGCGAGCTGTTTCCGGATCCATTTGAATTGCGGCTGGAACGCTGGAGCAGTGACGGGAAATATGTCTGGATGGTCTACAACCAGCGCGGCCATCAGGTCCTGCGACTGTTGCAGGTTGAACTTGAGAGCGGTCGGGTCCGCGCCGTGATCGATGAACAAAGCGATACGTTTGTCCATTATTCCGCGGCCGGAAAGTACCTGCTGGAGTGGATTGGAGATGAGACAGTCCTCTGGGCCAGTGAACGGTCGGGATGGAACCACCTCTACCGTTACAATGCTGTCACGGGCGAGTTGATCAACCCGGTCACGCAGGGGTCGTGGAATTTCCGGGCGATTGAACATGTGGACCGGGATGCGGCCGTCATCTGGTTTCGGGCTGTTGGCGTGATGCCGGAGCAGGACCCCTACCACGAACACCTCTGTCGCGTGAATTTCGACGGCAGCGATTTCCAGGTTCTGACCGCGGGGGACGGCACGCACGAAATCGAATGGTCGCCCAGTCGTGAGTATTTCATCGACCGCTTTTCGAGAGTCGATCTGGCACCGGTTCATGAATTGAGGCGTTCGGCGGATGGGGCGCTGGTGTGTTTGCTGGAAACGGGAGAGGTGACCGGCGCGGTGGACGATTTGACCCTGTCGGGTCCGCGGTTGCCCCAGCGGTTTGTCGCCAGGGGCCGCGACGGCCAGACCGACATCCACGGCATCGTCCACTGGCCACGAGATTTTGATCCGGCAAAAAAGTACCCGGTCCTGGAAAACATTTACGCCGGACCACACGATTTCCACGTGCCGAAGACTTTCCGCACGCGGTATGGAACCCAGTCGATGACCGAGGCCGGTTTCGTTGTTGTGCAAATCGACGGAATGGGGACCGCCTGGCGCTCCAAGGCTTTTCATGACGTCTGTTACCGCAATCTTCGCGACGGCGGCTTTCCCGACCGGATTGCGTGGATTCGGGCGCTGGGTCAGCAGTATCCGCAGCTGGATCTGGACCGGGTGGGAATTTACGGGGGGTCAGCGGGTGGACAGAACGCGATGGCGGCGCTGCTGTGGCACAACGATTTTTATCGCGTGGCAGTGGCCGACTGCGGCTGTCACGACAACCGGATGGACAAACTGTGGTGGAACGAACAATGGATGGGAGTGGTCGGCGATGGCCAGCACTACATCGGGAATTCCAACACAGAGAATGCACACCTGCTGGCGGGAAAACTGATGCTGGTGGTGGGCGAAATGGATCGCAACGTGGATCCGGCAACGACGACCCAGGTGGTCGGGAAACTGATTGCGGCGAACAAGGACTTTGTTTTTTTGCCAATCGTCGGCGCTGGCCATGGTGCCTGCGAATCACCTTACGGGCAGAGAAAGCGTCTGGAATTTTTTCAGCAACACCTCGGCAGTCCGGCCAGCAGTGATTCGCTGTAACGGATCGCCTAATTGCAAGTAACCCCGGCCGAAAAACGCGTCAGACCCCGGCGCGTGAACGGTTACACATTGCCCTGATGCCGATTGTTAGCACCCGCTCGGAATCCCAACCCATGTTTCAAATCATCTATTCAAGTGCTGCGACTGTGGATTTCCCGGCGGCCGACCTTCGGGCTTTGCTCGCTGTCGCGCGACAGAACAACCGTTCCCTCGATGTAACGGGAATGCTGGTATACCAGGCGGGCTCGTTCCTGCAGGTGCTGGAAGGAGACCGGGACACGGTGCTTGGGCTGTTCGAAAAGATCGAAAAGGACCCCCGGCACAATGACGTCAGAATTCTGTTGCGTGCAGAAATTGCCGCGCGGGAGTTCGCGGACTGGAATATGGGTTTCTATGACGCCTCGGGCAATCCTCCTGCGGGCTTAGTCGATTTTTTTCGGACTGGTCAAACAGTGGACGATGAGGGCGGTCGTGCCAGGAGAACTCTGGCACAGTTTCGGGAAGGTGCCTGGCGGCATCGCGTGAATATTTCCCCGTAGTGATTTCGGCGGAACTTTTTTTTGCTCGCCTGTTTGGTTCATCCGTCCCGCTGCTTGCTGGCAGGAAACCTGACCCGTGTACCCTGAACGAAACGGAGCACGCCGCCGCTGCTGCGATTTCGGGAACCCGCCGGGGCGGCTTCAGGCGAGTGGGATCGGTTGGCCGATGCCGAGCGGTTGTTGCGATGATGCGTAGCGCTGGGTGGCTTCCGGCAACAGCTTCTTCAGGTCGTCGCTGCGGCGCTGGTCCGATGGATGGGTCGACAGAAATTCCGGTTGTGTCTGGCCGCTGGCATGCAGCTGTCCAAAGCGGGTCCAGAAGCGGGGGGCTTCGGCCGGATCGTAACCCGCGTCGGCCATCAGCATCACGCCGATATGGTCCGCTTCGGATTCGTGTTTGCGACTGTAGGGCAGAATCACGCCATATTCCGAAACGGCGCCGTAGGCGGTCAGAACCAGTTCGCGACGGTCTGGCCGGCGGGCTTTCAGAATCGCATCGAGACCCTGTTTGACGCTGTCGGAGACCATGTTTTGCGACATCCGTTCGCTGCCATGTCGCGCGATCGCGTGAGCAACCTCATGGCTCATCACGACGGCCAGCCCGGCTTCGGTTTCACAAACCGGCAGGATTCCCTCGTAGACCGCGACCTTGCCGCCAGGCAAACAGAACGCATTCTGCTCGCCGCTTCCCAGCAGTTCGAATTGCCAGTCGAAACCGGTTTGGCCACTGACATCGGCAATCCGCTGGCCGACGCGGCGAATGATTTCCGTGGCCGCGCGGTTCTTCGACGGCGGTGTTTCTTCCAGGGTTTTTTCAAAGGCGTCGGCGCCCAGCGAAACTTCCTGGCCCTTGCCGACCAGCAGTAGCTGTTTTCGCTGAGTCAAGGGTGCCGAGTGACAGCCGCATCCGAAGGCCAGTCCAATCGCACCACTGCCGGCCAGTTTCATCCACTGGCGTCGCTGTATTGTCTGGGGTTGCGGGTGCATGGGAAATCCTCGTTCAAAATGGCAAGTTGCTGTTCGTGATGGTGGTGTTTTCAGCGAATTTCGCCGGAGCGACGGGGGCGGCGCAGTCGCCATCCCGGCCGTTTGGTTTCCGCGCTGCCGTCCTCCTCCGGAAACATTTCCGGAAGCATCGTTATGCCGCCTGGAATTTCTCCCTGCGAATCGGGCGTGTAGGGGTTGAGTGTTCCCGCCGCGGCACCCGCCGAATCCGGCGACTGCGTTTTCAGTTCTTCCAGAAACAGCGGCCAGTAGCCCTCAAGGATGCGGCGGCAACTGTCGGCCTGTTGCGGGTCGCCCAGCAGCGATCCGGCAGTGGCCACCAGTTGAGTCAGCGCCCGTACATCCCGGTCGTTCAGAAAGTCATCAAAAATCCGCACGTCGTCGATTTCCACGCGACCAGGTCCCATCAGGTCAAATCCAACACGCAGGCGCGCGTCAGACGCGACTGGCAAATCGTCGAAGTGCACAACGAACTCTTTCCATTGACGGTCCAGCGAGGAACTGCGACCCTCCCCCGATTCGGACTGTTCAATCGTGGCAAACCGGTACCAGCCAGGTGCGGTTGATGTCGATTCGACGGACAGACGCAGCGGCAAACGCTCGGCCGCACTTTCCGTACGCATCCGCACCGACAGTGACAGGCGCCCCGATTCGGGGACCGCGAATTCGCTGCTGCGAATCCAGAGAGGTGTTCCGTTTCCCGACAGCTGCAAACAGTGATTGCCGGCAATCAGCGGGTCGCTGACGACGGCCACGCCGGGTGTTGCACGGTTCCAGCGCCATCCGTCGATCGTGTCGCCCGGCGCTTCGAATCCCGGATTGCGCAGCTGCTGTTTTTCGACAGGCGGTGCCGGACTGCGGAGCAGCGACTGCAGCTGGAAGACCTTTTCCTGCAGTGCGCGGCCTGCATCGGCCGGGAGTGTGGTGTGGAAATCGCAGATGCCACCGCTGCGGGCCGGCAACTGCCACGTGACCAGGGACCAGGGTTGCATGCGTGCCACGAATTGTCCGGCAGCGGTTGCGGACTGGATCGTGCCGTCGCCCCAGTTTTCAAATTCGGCAAGCGAAATGCGTTCACCGACTTTCAAATCCACGGTTACCGGCCAGGGGCTGTCGTTGACGATGTATCCGGAAATCGTCTCACCGGTAACAGCCTGGCGGACGGCGACCGGGCCGCCGCTGCCGGAAGCGGCGGTTGCAGCGACGTCCTGAAACGGCTGGTCGGGCAATCGCGTCCACGCGTCAAACAGTTTGCTGGTGTAATGCTCGGACCCGCAAACCGGCAACCATCCACCATCGGTCATCAGGCGCACATCGCCGGCGCGGATGGCAGCGGTGAACCGGCGACGGCTGGATGATCCGCCCGCAGTCATGGGCTGCATCCGCACCAGTTGTGACGTCTGTGGACCGAAGGGTTGCGCTTCTTCGACCTCACGGAAATGGACCGGCGTGGCCCGATGACTGAAGGCGACTGCCGGGTAACCCGCATTATGAAAAATTTGCGGCGACCGGATGCCTGCCGACAGGTCCGTGCGCTGTGTCAGAACCCGTTCAAGTGGCGCGATGCGGTGCGGTTGCAGCAGAACCGCGCTGGAATTCGCTGCCTGATCCCACCCCCCCAGCAACGACACGACCGCGGAGTCGAACTGTTCGTGCAGACGTGGATTGGAGGCCTGCGCCAACTGGCCCCGGTGA
>JBGSVU010000837.1:0-4282 GCA_041752775.1 Pirellulaceae bacterium
GGCATCGTCCGAGGCCGAGGCGATCGTGAGTCTGATTGAGCGAGTGGCCGGCATGCTCACACACCGGCACCGTGAAATCATCAGTTTTGCGCTGGCCAAAATGAGACATTACTCTCCCACGATCCCCGTGTTTGCTGTTGCCCTCGACCGGCTGGAGCGGGAGTCCACACAGCCGCTGGTCGTGGAGTTTCTGGGGACCGAGGCGGCCATCGCTGGGGAATGGTCCAAAGCCCGGGAGCTGTTGACTCGTGCGACGCAAATCGATCCCGACGATCCGGTCGCGTGGAACAACCTCGCCTTTGTGATCTGGAAATCGTCGGATGACATCCAGCTGGCTTTGCAGGCGGCCAACCGCTCGCTGGCACTGGCGCCTTTCGTGGCAGACAGCCGGGAGACGCGGGGGTTGATACTGCACCAGTTGGGTCAGTGGCAGAAAGCCATCGACGACCTGGAAGCGGCCTATCCCAGTTTGCCGGAATCGAAAGATCTGCTGCGGGCCCTCGCCGACTGTCATGAACGACTGGGGCAAACGGAAAAGATGGAGATTTATCGTCGCGCCGCTGGGCAGTGAGATGATTTCATTTTGGTGTTGGCCAGTATCGGGTCCCAAGTGGCCGGAGTGGGCCCATTTTTTTTTGTAATGACAGGTTTCCGGAATTTTCAGGAGTCGATGGGTGAACGAACCCCGCACGTATCTGGTCACCGGCGTTGCCGGATTTATTGCTTCGCAGGTTGCGCGAATGCTGGTCGAACAGGGGCATCGGGTGGTCGGACTCGACAACCTGAATGACTACTACGATGTCTCGCTGAAACAGCACCGGATCGACCGGTTGGCGAATCTGGACGGGTTCCAGTTTGTCAAACTGGATATCGAGGACGTCGCCGGTCTGGGGCAGTTGTTCGGGGCGCACCGTTTCGACGCGGTACTGAATCTGGCGGCGCGGGCGGGGGTGCGTTACAGCATGATCAATCCGCACGTTTACATGACGACCAACGCGATGGGCAGCCTGAATCTGCTGGAAGAGATGCGGCGGCGGGGGATCAGAAAGTATGTGCTCGCATCGACTTCGTCGCTCTACGCCGGCCAGGAGATGCCGTTTGACGAATCGCTGGCCGTGAATACTCCGATCAGCTCGTACGCCGCCTCGAAAAAGGCCGCCGAACTGATGGCCTATTCTCACCATTACCTGTACGAGATGGACATTTCCATTTGTCGCTACTTCACGGTCTATGGACCTGCCGGCCGGCCGGACATGTGCATTTTTCGTTTTATCAAATGGATCGATCAGGGGCAGCCGCTGATCCTGTTTGGCGACGGCAGCCAGTCCCGCGATTTTACCTATGTGGATGACATTGCGCGGGGCACGATCGCCGCACTGAAACCGGTGGGGTACGAGATCTTCAATCTGGGCGGAGGCAAACAGCCGATCACGTTGAACCTTGTGATTGGGAAGCTGGAGCAGTTGTTGGGTAAGAAGGCCCGGATTGAGTATCGCGATTTTCACCGGGCGGACATTGTTTCGACGTATGCGAACATTGAAAAAGCCGACCGGATGCTGGACTGGCGCCCGGAAACATCGCTCGACGCGGGGCTGGAGCGGTGTGTCCAGTGGTACGTGCAGAACAAGCCCTGGTCGGAAAGTGTGGAGTTGACCGAATAGCGAATGCGCGCCTCGCGCCTGGCATTACGCGTTACGCGTTACGGCAACCGCGCCCGGTGTTTTGCCAACCCACGCGCCGGTAGCGGAGCGGCGCAAGCCGCCCGGTGCGGTTTGGGACGTGCAATTGCGATCGCCATGGCGTGCCCGGCGTTACGGCGACCCGCGCGAAGCCATGCGACCCATATGCAACCCATGCCCGGCGTTACGGCACCCCGCGCCCGGTGTTAGGGCAGCCCGAACGAAACCATGCGACCCATTTGCGACACATGCACGGCGTAGCGCCAACCCACGTGCCAGTAGCGGAGCGGCGCAAGCCGCCCGGTGCGGTTTGGGGTGCGATTGCAATTGCCATGGCGTAGGCCGTATCAGAGGGCACGGAACAGCGAGGGCGTTGTCCAACTTGTTTCGTTGACCGTTATGATTTGCTTATCCAACCGGATCGATTCGTGCCCGGCGTTACGGCAGCCCGAACAAAACCATGCGACCCATGTGCAGCACATGGGATCGCGGGATGCGGGTCCAAAACGCGTCGTCAAGAAATGTTGATGCATTGCGCTGGTTGCCGTAACTCGTTCCAGTCGATGGTTGATTTGTGGGTTTGACCATCGTCCATGCGTTGCGCCGGTTGAGGGCGCGTTCAACTCGTTACGGCCTACGCCAGGGGCCATGGGGCATGGGCTATGGTGGGTTCAAAAAATGATTGATGCGCCAGGGCATGGTCGCGGGTTGAAATCGTTATTTCTGTGGGCCAGAATTGGTGGGGGCTGGACGCTGGTGGGGATGGGTGACCCCGTGTTCCCGGTGTGCGACAGGCTGCGAAGGTTTCTGTTTTCCGCCGGATGCAGGCATGTCTGACTACAAACGCTATTTTGTTCCTGGAGGGACGTATTTTTTTACGGTTGTGTCCTACGGTCGGCGGCACATTCTGACTTTGGATCATGGCAGGGAGTTTCTGCGAAAGGCGATCGGGGAGGTTCGTTCCGGGTTGCCTTTCCAGCTGATCGCGACCGTTCTGTTGCCGGATCACTGGCATTTGGTCATGCAATTGCCGCCTGGCGATTCCCGCTATTCATTGCGGCTGAAACAGATCAAGGATTCGTTTACCCGCGACTGGCTGAAGGGGGGGTACCCGGAAGCCAAAGTGACGGCTTCGCAGAAGCGGCGGGGTGAACGTGGAATCTGGCAGCCGCGATTCTGGGAACATTGCATCGTGGATGAGGACGATCTGGTATCGTGTGTGGACTACACGCACTGGAACCCGAGGAAACACGAATGGGTCCGTCGAGTTCGGGACTGGGAGTGGAGTTCATTTCATCGATTCGTGCGGACGGGCGAGTACGACATCAACTGGGGTGGCGAAGCGCCAGCATCGATCAGGGACCGAATCGATCAGAATTGGGGTGAGGTATAAAAAGTCGGGACCATGGCGTAGGCCGTAACAAAGGGCACGGAACGTTTTTGGCGTTGTCCACCCGCGATCGGTGCCCATCACGATTCGTTCTCCGTCCGGATCGATTCGTGCCCGGCGTTACGGCACCCCGCGCGAAACCATGACACCCATTTTCAACACAATGGGATTGCGGGATACGGGTCCAAAACGCGTTGTCAAAAGGTGTTCATTCGCTGCGCTGGTTGCCGTAACTCGTTCCAATCGATGTTTCATTGTGAGTTTGACCAAAGTCCATGCGTTGCGCCGGTTGAGGGCGCGTTCAACTCGTTACGGCCTACGCAACTCCGTCCGGATCGATTCGAGCCCGGCGTTACGGCAGCCCGAACGAAACCATGCGACCCATGTACAACACAATGGGATCGCGGGATGCAGGGATCGGATTCAAAACGCGTCGTCAAAAAATGTTCATGCGGTGCGCGGGTTGCCGTAACACGTCCCCATCGCTGGTCCATGGTGCGCTTCACAAACGCCCATGCGCCTGCGCGCCTTGTGGCATCGTTGGACTCGTTACGGCCTACACCATGGACGCCATGGGCACCTGACGCCTGTCTACCGGCTCGGGGCCTGGGGGGTTTTCAGGAGGGTTTCCACAATCGTTTTCAGCTGCGTGTAGTCGCGGTAGCCGCTGGTGGCGAAACGGACCCGGCCGTTTTCATCGAGAAACAGCACGGTCGGCAGACTGTGCTCTCCCGGTACCTGCTCCAGCACCGCATCGGTTCCCACCAGCAAGTCGTACCCAATCGATTCGGCCTGGGCGAACTCCGACAGTTTGGCCTGGATTGCGGCAACCGTTTCTTCCTGCTCCATGGCGATCCCGACAACCTGCACGCCCCGGCCGGCGAAATCCTTCTGCAGCCGTTTCATGTGCGGGATGCTGGCCCGGCACGGTTTGCACCACGTACCCCAGATGTCCACCACAGTCAGTTTTCCACTGTAGTGGGTTTTGTTCTTGCGGGCGCCTTCGACGGACGGCAGGGAGAAATCAAAGGCAAACGGTTTGAAATTCGTTAGCGCCACCACCACGCTCTGGCGAACCTGTTCGGTGTACTGGCTCTGGCGGGCGGTGACCGTCTGGCGAATCTCCTGGTGCGTCGAACAGCTGGACAGTCCCGGGTCATCGAAGACTTCTTCGAAATCAACCAGCCCCCATTCGATGGCCTGACGGAGGGAA
>JBGSVU010000838.1:0-4595 GCA_041752775.1 Pirellulaceae bacterium
GAAAATCAGAAACGACTACGCGGCGGTGGCGTCTGGGCAATCGACTTCGGTGTTGACAATCCCAGCAGCCACGGGAAATGGTTCTCGACCAGGCGGGCCAGAAAATACCAGACCACCGTCCCGACAACGAACGAGACGTCGTTGACGATCGTCTCAATGGCCTGAGTGGTTTCTTCACTGACGAACCCGGCAGCCGCCAGCCACGACAGCAACATGCCCGCCAGTGCCGCAACGCCGATCCGGATGGCAGAGAACAGTTTTTCTTTCATGGGTTCCTCGTGTCAAAAAAGGTGGCCCGGCGAGACCGCACCGGGCCACCGCGCAAAGTTCCTCGTTCGCACGAGGCTGGAATTCACTACGCAGGAGCCGTGATCGACTCACCCGGAATGGTCAAATAAGCATCAATGTCAGTGTCGGCATCGCCCCCGGATAACCTGACCCGGACATGACCAGCACCCTTCTCGATGTCAACGCTGTCTGTCAGATCATCCAAGAGTGCCGCAGGTGACGCAGTAGTCGCATTCGCTGGCCGCCACTCAAGAATAATGCCGACCTTTTCAACGCCTTTTGTTCCAGTGGCCGCGAAAGTCGCAACTCCACCAGCAAAGGCCACCCAGTCGCTTTCGCGATCTGCAATCGTTACCGTGCCAATTTCGGCCATGAATCACCTTGTTTTTCAAATTACGCAGCGGCGCGAGAAATCGACTGACCGTAAACCGTGAGCGATTTTGCAGCAGCAGCAGAAGCCTGAACCCCAATGTATGGCTTCAGGTCAACCTCATCGGTCAACGCCGTTGAAGTGGCAACCAGAACTCCGTCGATGAACACGCGGGCGACCCGCGAACTGCTGATGGCGATGACGATTTCGTAAGTCGTCGCAAGCGCAACAACGACCCCAGTATCGACCGTGGTGTCGGTGTCGCCAATCGAATAAACGACCTGGAATTCACCGTCATTCACGCCGGCTTCGTACCGCACGAAAACCTGATCATTGTCGGTCGCAACGACTGGCGTATTGGTCAGTTTCAATCCGGCCCACACGATTTGAGCCGTAACCGCCGCTCCGGTTTTGATTCGGGTTTGCCAAGCGACTTCGCGGTCGGTCCCCCAAGTGAATTGCGTCCACCCCGACTGATTGGCGTCCAGGTGGGGAAGAAGGATCACCTGATCGGCGCTCGCTCCAGCGGTCGTCAGGGTGATGCCGCCTTCCGGGTTGAAGGCTGAAGAAGCGGAAACCGCGTTGGTGCCTAAAAGTTCGAAGTCCGGATCGGCGATCATCCGCGTCGCCTCGGTGGCGCTTAGAATATCGGCGTTCAGGCCCGGCTTGCCCCGCTGACCGGCGATCCAGCAAAGCTCGATCCGCTCGTTCACCAACTTTCTGGGTGAATTGGCGCGACTCCCATCAGCATGAGAAACCATGAATGCCCGCAAATCAGAGTTGTAAAACCCTTCGCCAGCTGGAGAATTGGAGTTGTAATTGTGTCCGGGATTGCGATCGACAAACGTAGCTGACATTCAGGTAACTCCTTAAATGCACGAAAAAAGCCGGACACGCCCTGGATGAGGGTGCGCCCGGCTCTGTTTTTCAGTGGCCGAAAAATAAATTGGTTCGATGCTCCAATTATTGTGATTGATGGCCCGGTGTCAATTCACCAATCGGGGAATTTTCACACCAAATTGCACTGAATCTTTCGACCAAGGCGTTTTGCCGTCCAGAGAATGGCGTCCTGTCGTCAAACTGACCGCCCCCGTGTTCTTCCTTTCCGGCTTCTGGCGTGTACCAATCTTCCGGCTTCCACGGCTCGTATTTCGTTTCTCCACTGTGAACGGAATTGACATAATCGTGATACTCCGGCTGGCGAGTATCCCAGAAATGGCTGATAAATTCCGGGGAGTGGACCGCACCTGGTTGGATTTTTCCGTCGCCCAGAAACTGCATCAACTGGCCTTCATGTTCGGAATCGTGCCCAGAAAAAATCCACGGATACGATTTTCGAGCATAATCCAGCGTTTCGTCAAAACGACCGATTCCGTTCTTGCTTTGAGAATCGCCGCCAGTCGCCAGAGTCTTCTTCAGGTCGCGAGCACTTTGCATCCGTCGATCCGCTCCCATCCCGGAAAACTTGGCGAGACTGTCCCAAGCCTGATTGTGCCGGTTGGCTTCGACTTTTTTGGTTTCATGGTGATGCTTCACGTCACTCATGATGTTTTGCAGAAGCTGTGGATGGCTTGTCGGGAACGATTCCAGGATAGCGTGAGGCAATTTATTGCTTTCGTCCGCTTGGTCGCTCTCCCGCGATTTGATGGCGTTTTTCACAGAAGCATTGACAGGGGCTTCAGGCTGCTTCGGCTGAAACTGGCTTTTGTCATGGCCCGCCCAGGGGTCGGCTGTTGAACTGTTCGGGCGAGATGGGCTGGACGAGGTTGACGCGGGTTGATTGAAGACGCTTGAATGTTTTGCGTCAACATCCTCATCTTCTTCGGAATTGCGACGACGACGAGCCTTCATTTTCTCCAAGCCGCGGGCATAGGCATCTTTGAATTCAGGTTGTAGATTCGGACCTGGCTGAATCGGTGAAGCTGGTTCGGCTGATTCTGGTTGAGGCGAGACTGTGGACGTTTGTTTTCCGGCCACGGAACCGGGGAGCTTACCCCCTTGCTGACCTGGCGCCCGAACTGGAATCGGGTTCAATCCAGACTTGCCCTTGCCTTCGTTTTTCCACTGGTCTTGAAAATGTTCATAGTGACCGAAATTGGAAGCGGACAGATTCCCGCCCCCGGAAACGTGCATTTTCGCAGCGTCCCGGTGGATCCGTTCCCGGATTTTCTTCCCGTTGGTCAAAAGTTTTCCATCGCGATATTCTCCAGCTCCCAATTGGTAGAGTTTGCCGCCGTGGTACAAAAACCCCTTGCCATTGCTCTGCGACCTCACTAAAACGCCGTGCTTGTTTTCAACGAAGTCCTGCTTATCGATGTGGTGGATATCCTTCGCCTTTGCGCGGCCCCGTTCCAGTGGATCGGTTTTCGCCTTGCCCGACGACAATCCGATATCGCGGGCTTTGATTCCCAGCTTGGAAGTGGGAATATGGCCAGTCATTCCGTTGATCGTGACTTTCAATGATCCTTTGATTTTGTCGGATCGGCCATGAAAGACGGCGCGGGTTCCCTTGGCGTGCCCGGCATGGTCAGCCATGAGGTGAATTTCCTGCCCAGCCTGGAGTTTCTTCACTGAATGACTGGCCGGAATTGCTCCACCACGAACCCCTGAACCGTTTTGCCTTTGCGATTTCTTCATCGCCAAATCGGAATCCGCTTCAGGCTTTGGTTTCCCGGTGGGCCATGCGTTATGACCTGTCGGGCTTGGAGGTGCCTTCATTTTTGGAGTTGCCGCGGCAGGAGTGGCGGCAGGCTTTGGCGATTCCGTATTGGGGGCGGTGGTGGGAACAGTCGCCTTCGGAGCGGCAGGAGATTGCTTGGGTGGAGCCGTTCTTGCCCCTGGCTTTTGCCCCTGGCTTTTCATCATTCGACGGCGAATGTCAGCATTGTATTTAGGAGACAATTCGGACGCGGGCTTTACGACTTCCTTCATCGGCTTGCCTGGTTGTTCCTCCTGGTACCGAACTTCACCAGTGACAATGTTTTTCCACGCCTTCCTCCCCCCTTTAGTGGGGTGCGGTGACCATGAAAAGGACATATCTCTGGCGCGGCTGTCGTAGCGGTCGATCTCAACATCAACAGCCCAGAACGCCGCGAATCGTTCGGCCAAGGAAGCGGAATGGCGATCGGTTTCGTCGCTTTCGGTATTACCAGTCTTCGCTTGCGGAATCAATTTCCGGGCATCGATCCCAGTAATCTGGCTGACTGCATCCCTGGCGTTGCTCGTAATTTGACGTTGCCAAGACTTGTTCGCAGGACTCCAGCGAAACCCGTTTCTTTTCAGCTTCGCAATGGTTTCACGATCTGGCTTGCTGTCGTGAGCAATCCGAATCCGGTTGTCTGCATAATCGACATGCACCTTTCCGCCGTCGAAGTCATGCGAAATGGACGATTCGCCGCCAGTCATTTGCTTGACAGCTTCAGCCTGTTTTTCATGCTTCTGCTGAGCGATGGCTTGTTGTCTATAACGACGAATGTTGGCGTTGTTGTTGGACAGAGTGAACGAAGGGTAACCAATGCTCCTGCTTCTGTCCATCGTCAGGATTTCCTTGGCCTTCGCCTCATCAACACCTTCAAGTTCCATCAGTTTTACAATTGTGCTTTCCGCAGTGTGGCCGTCCTTGAATTTCGGGTCACCTTCACGCCAGTACCCCAGCACACCGGCCTGTTTCAGGATTTTGTTTGCGCTTTTCATGTGCTCCTGGAGTTTTTCGCGCCGCTCTAATTCTGTCTGGATATGAGAGCCGGTTCCGGAATCACCGATCCGCTTGGGCGCATCTTCGGGGTGCATTTTCTTCAGGATTGCACCATGCCCCTTTTTAACACCCTCGGAATATTCATCCCAACGTTTCATTGCCGCATCCATTCGCTTCCGATTCCGTTCAACCGGAAACCTTGCCGGTCCAGTAATCATTGGCGAAGCAGTTCGGGAATCTGCA
>JBGSVU010000839.1:0-2026 GCA_041752775.1 Pirellulaceae bacterium
CAGTCGCGGCGGATCGGCGAAGTCGCGGGGCAGGGCCAGGAAGACCTCGATTTTCAGGATCAGCTCAGCCGGCGGATGATTGACCTGGTCGTCTCGGAGCAGGAACCGGATGAAGCTGTTTGGGGAAAAATCAGGGCGGACTGGAAGGGTTTTCTCGACAAAGCTGGCGAGAGCGCGGCCGCGGAAATGCCCGAGGTGGACATGGAAGCTGCGCTGGCCGCACTTCAGTCCCCCTGGATGAAATTTTTTCTCGCTTATGATCCGGGCCCGGAACTTGAAAAACTGAACGTCCCGGTCCTCGCGGTTTTTTGTGAAAATGACCTGCAGGTTTTGCCATCCCTGAACGTGGAACCGATGCGCAACGCGCTCGAAAAGGCTCCGACTGCCGATTTCGAAATCGCAACCATGCCAGGTCTGAACCACCTGTTCCAGCACAGCGAAACAGGTGCCCCGGCGGACTATGTCGCAATTGAAGAGACGTTTGCTGCCTCAGCCCTGGAAAAAATCGGCGACTGGCTGGTCGATCGTCTGAAGAAGTAGACGTGGGACTGCACATCGGCCGTCGTTTTCAGCTATTTCAGCATCAGCCGGGTGGTCGCTACGGTCATCGGCAGAAAAATGATGACGGGCAACCAGGCACTCAGGGCCGCCGGCCGAATCAGCGACAACCCGCCCAGCATCTGGCAACCGACGACGACCACGCTGAAAATCCCCGTCACACCCACACAGATCATCGCTGCCAGAAACAGGTTGCGGTCGGTCACGCTGAGCACCAGCGGCAATGCCACCAGCAACAGGGACAAATCCAGAATCGGCCGGACGATTCGGGAATGCACGGCGATCCGGTTCCCCTGGGAATACCACTGGGAAGGGCGATGGAGCGTTTCGATCATTTCCGGCAACGACGTGTATTCCGTCATCAGCCGGCCATAGCTCAGCTCTTCCATGTTCAGCGTCGTGGCCACAAAACACTGGTTGTGCCCCAACCAGCCCGTATTCCCCGCCGGCAAATAAATCGTGGGGCGTTCTCCCACCAGCAGGTCTGGCTGGCCCACAATGTCGTAATACTGCTGGACCTGCTCCAGCAATATTCCGGACGGATGCTGTGGGCCGGAAGGAAGCCACCGCGCCGTGGGACTGCTGAGCGCCGAGATGCGCCGGCTGAGGTAAATCGGCAACTGAACGTCGACCTGTTTCATCGCCCCCGTTTCCCGGTCGATTTCACCGGCGCTGATCAGCAACCCCAGAACATGGTCCTTGTGAAAATTCATGGTTCCCGGAGGATTCTTTTCATTAATGGTTTGAGCCGTATTGACCAGCGATTCGCGATATCGGGGCAGCAACAGCTCCCGGTTGGCAACAGCCAGTGCGACCAGCACGATGGCAGCAAAAACGATGGGGCGCAACAGCCTCAGCCGGGGAATGCCTGCCGCTTCGACCGCTGTCATTTCCTGTCGGCGCTGCATCATTGCCAGCGTAAAAACCCCAGCCATCAGCATCAGAATTCCCGCCGAACGGTCAAAAAAATCCAGCGTTCTCGGACCGTAGAATTCCAGCAGCACCCGACCCAGCGGGCGTTCCTTGCTGACGGCCCCTGTCAGTTCGTCGAGATTGGTAAAAAGATGCACAACCACGAACATTCCCGTCAGACTGACCAGTCCAATCAGAAATATCCTGGCAAAATTGAATAGCAGGTAGCGGTCCAGTCGGGTCATGGGATACTGACAAAGGCAGGGGTGACGGCCTTTTTATAGTGGAAAAGGCCTGTTTCCGGCGACTCCATTTTCGCGCCAGCATCTGTTATTTTGGACATTTGATATTGCCATACGCGTACCGGTGCATCGCGGTTTGGGATTCGGCACGCAATGGCCCCAAAATATGGAATCGCATGAAAATTCCATGAATTCAAAATACTTTTCAGCGACGTTTGAGCCATTATTGGCATCGACCTGGCGTTTTTTCCGGGGCCTTGGGCAGATCGTTTTCGAACCACTTTGCCAGGGTTGTGGTGCAGTCATTGAGATCG
>JBGSVU010000840.1:0-8257 GCA_041752775.1 Pirellulaceae bacterium
AGGGCAATGGCAACTTTTCTCTGCCCGGAAAGCTTCAATCTCCATGGTAGCAGAAGCTCGCGATTTTGTTCCTTCCGCAAAACCGGTATAGCCGGTGCGACCCGACAACATGCCGCTGAAATGACCGATCCTTGATCGGCCCGAAGAAATGGCCCAATGAACCTGCCTGGCCGGGAAACGCCCCCTCGTCCGCGCCCGCCGTGTCTGTCGCAACCGGCCGGTGCAGACACGGGGGCCATCTTTTGCGTTACAATTCCGGTTCGGTAAAACGTTGCTGACTGACCCGAACGATGAGGCCCTGATTCATGAGCAAAAAACTGTTTTTCCTGATGGTACTTGGAATGTTGCTGCTGCCCGCCAGACCTGCCAACTCCGATGAAGGGATGTGGCTGTTCAACGAATTGCCGCTGAAATACCTCGAGTCCAAATATGGATTCAAACCCGATGCCGCCTGGGCCGAACACCTGATGAAATCGTGCGTGCGTTTCAATGTGGGCGGCAGCGCTTCGTTTGTATCGAGTGATGGGCTGGTTCTGACCAACCACCACGTCGGGCGCGACACACTGCAGAAGCTTTCATCAGCCGAACGGGACCTGATTCAGGCGGGATTTCTCGCCCGTTCGCATGCCGAAGAGTTGCGGGCTCCCGACCTGGAACTGAACCAGTTGCTGATGATCACCGACGTCACGGTCGAGGTCAATGGCAGCGTTGCCGCCGGAATGCCGGCCGACCAGGCGCTGGCGGCCCGGCGACAGGCAATCGCCACCATCGAGAAAGAGGCACTCGATCGCGACGGGTTGCGCAGTGACGTGGTGACGCTGTACGGCGGAGCCCGTTTTCACCTGTACCAGTACAAAAAATACACCGACGTGCGGCTGGTCTGGGCGCCCGAAGCGGCGGCGGCAGCGATGGGTGGTGACGCGGACAACTTCGAGTATCCGCGTTACTGTCTGGACGCCACCATTTTTCGCGTTTACGAAAATGGTCAGCCGGCAAAAATCGAACACTTTCTGAAATGGTCCGAAGCGGGAGCCGCCGAAGGGGAACTGGTATTCGTGGCCGGCAATCCCGGTCGCACCAGCCGGATTTTCACCGTGGATGCCCTCAAATACCAGCGCGATGTGCGGATGCCGTTCATCATGGACCTGTTGCGACGGCTGGAGATCGGCCTGCAACAGTTTGGTCTGGAAAGTCCGGAAGCCAAACGCCGCGCGGGAGACGAATTGTTGGGTGTGCAAAACTCGCGCAAGGCTTACACCGGCATGCTGGGTGGACTGCAAAACCCGGCCGTAATGGCGGCCAAAGCCGATGCCGAATCCAGACTGCGCGAACAGTTGCGGGCGAAACCTGAAACCGCCGGGCTGGAAGCCGCATGGGACAAGGTGGCGGAAATCCAGAAAAAACGCGCGGAAATTCTCCGCCTGACGCCATCCATTCGCAACCGCCTGTTCGAAATCGCCGAGACGATTGTGCAAATGGCCGAAGAAGACCAGAAACCCGGCGGTGAACGGTTGCCCGAATTTTCCGAAGCCGGTCGGGAGTCGTTGATGCAACAACTGCTTTCCGACGCGCCGATCTACGAAGACCTCGAGCAGTTCATGCTGAAAGAGTCGCTGGCCCGGATGGCCGAACTGCGCGGCGGTGACGACCCACTGGTCCAGAAAATGCTCGACGGCAAATCACCAGGCGATCGCGCCGCCGAGTTGATCGGATCGACCCGCCTGATGGACGTTCAGGCCCGAAAAGAACTGATTGAAGGCGGGCCTTCGGCAATCGAATCGAGCACAGACGGAATGATTGTGCTGGCCCGCATGGTCGATGACGAAGTCCGCAAGTATCGCAAAATCGCCGATGAACTGGGCGAGCTGGAAAAACAGGCTTACGCCAGGATTGCCGAAGCCCAGTTCGCCACCGCGGGTACTTCGACCTACCCGGATGCGACTTTTACGCTGCGACTGGCTTTCGGCACTGTGATTCCCTACGAAGAAAACGGCCAGAAAGTACCGGCCTTCACCACCCTCGGCGGTGCGTTCAAACACCAGGCGAACCACGCCGGGCAGGACGATTTCACTTTGCCGGAATCGTGGCACAACGCCAAAGACCGAATCGATCTGGCGACGCCCTTCAATTTCGTCTGTACGGCGGACATCATCGGAGGCAACTCCGGCAGCCCGGTCGTCAATAAAAACCTGGAAGTCGTCGGGCTGATCTTCGACGGCAACATCCAGTCGCTGACCGCAGACTATCTGTACACGGACCAGCAGTCGCGCTCGGTCAGCGTTCACTCCAGCGCCATTCGCGAGACGCTGCGAAATGTGTACGGGGCCACCGATCTGGCGGACCATCTGGGTCGTTGACCCCGACGGTTACTTTTGGACCTGGTTTCCGGGAGGCTGGATAAAACTGGCCGGACGTACGGCGCCGCCCAGTTCGGCGGCGCGTGCTGTCTGGCCCGACTGTTGCAAAACATGAACCAGCATGTCCCGCGTCCGGACCGTCGCCGGATCGGTGGAGCCTGCCAGGCGTGAAGTCGTTGCGAGTGATTCCTGAAGCAGCGTTGCCGCTTCCTCAAGACGATTCAGCCGGGTCAGGCAAATCGCCAGGCGGTATTCGAATTCGGCCCGGGTGGCACCGCCGTCGGCCACGTTGGCCGACCGGACGATTTCCAGGGTTTCCCGCAAGGGAGCTTCGGCCAGTTCCGGTTTTCCGACCAGCATCAACAGCACCGCTTTCTGTCGCAGGGCCTGCATCAGCCAGTTGCGGTTGTTGCCGCCGGCACGGAAAGCACTTTCGGCCGCGGTCGCCAACTCCAGCGCTGCATCGTTTTCCCCCAACCCCATCATGGCGATGCTCTGGTTCAACCGGCTGTGGGCGACCAGTGGATGATCGTTCCCCAGTTCTTTTGCGCGAATCGTCTCACTGGCCCGCAGAATACGGACGGCACTTGTGAAGTCTTTCTGGTCGCTCAGCGCGACTCCCAATTCGTTCGCCCGCCCGGCAAACTGCAGTGAGTTGGGACCATACAGTGCCTGTGCCAGTTGGGCAGCCTTGTTCAGGTTGCCAAATGCCAGCCGCTGGTCGCCGCTGGCGAAAAAACACTCGGCGAGAAATCCATGCACCGCCTCCAGCTCCGGATGGAGCGTGCCGGCGGCGGCCAGTATTTTTTCCGATGCCTGCTGAAATCCGCGAATGGCGTTTTCCATGTCGCCCGTCATCTGCTGCAACCTCGCCGTCTGGACCATCTGTTTGGCAGCCATCCAGGATTCCGGCCCAAACAGTTCGATCGTGGCCGGAGCGCTCTCCAACGCAATTCGCAGGGCTGCCGCATGGTCGCGGGCCGCCAGCAGACGTCCAATTTCCTGCTGTGAGCGGGTCACCGATCGCAGTTGTTCGATTTGCTGGGGCGTAAAGGCGACTTCCTGGCGAGCGGTCGCGAGTGCCAGCCGGCAGTTGTTGACTTGCCATGAATTTTCTCCATACAACTCGCGCAGCAGCGGCAGCGTCTCTTCCCAGGCACGGACGGCGTCGGCAAACCGCATCTCCATTTCCGCTGTCGTCGCGGCGGCGGTCAGTTGTTTCAACTGCTCAAACCGCTCGGTGATACGGGGATCAGGAGCGGGTGCGCTGGGCGCGGGCGCGGCGGCAGCGGCAGCCACACTGTCTTCGGCGATCTGTCTGTCGCCCACCTGCGGACTGTTCCCGGTGACGGGCGGAGATTCCTGGGAACACCCCGTGGCGAACAGTGCGGCGACTGCCAAAACGGTTCCAAATCCATGCACAACGCGAGGCGAATAGCGGCAATCCATGCCCGGCACTCCTGTAACGACCCACCAGTCCAGTTCCAGGCTGCAGCTTCCCAAAAACCCGGTGGTGTGACCAGTTCAGTTTTCAGAAATGCGCGCACGGATTGTCCCCGTATTTCCCGGGAGATTTGCCCGCTGGCATCCGTTGATTTCCGAAAAATGTCCTTCAGCCAGCGGGCCCTGGCAAGCAGCACAAGACTGGCAAGCGGCCCCAACTTCCGTTTTTTTTCCGCTGGTCCCACGGTTACAGGAAAATGGAGCAAACAAAATCAGACAGCCCGGGGTGGCGACCCGAACCGGCCGGGTTATTCCAGTTCCCGCAGGATCTGGTCCACCATCGCGTTGAACTCGTGGGCGGAAAAGCCCATGCGGACACTGGCGGTGGCGCAGAGACGCTTCTCTTCTTCGCTCAACTCCCCATCGACGGCCATCAGACGGACCATCTCCTTGAGCAGCGTAATCCGCTCGGACTGGCCTTCAGGAAGAATGATCTCGATCGATCCGGTGGAAATTCCGGCCAAAGCGGTTTCGAATTCTTCGTCCGAGATATTCCATCGTTCGGCTCGACGGGCCAGCATCTCGATTTCCTCTTCGCGAAACTTGCCGTCAACAGCGGCCAGATTGACAAGGTTTTGAAAAAGCTGAAGATTTGACATTGGCAGATTCGAAAAAAACCGGGATCAACAGGCCAGGGAATGGACTGATCGAAAACAGGCGTCATGGACAGGGCTACGATTTCTGTATCGGCCAGATTTGCAACTGCGTCCACCTCAACATTGTTCACCTGCCGATTCCTGACGAGGCGTGTCACATGCCTGGGGGCGCCAGCCAATGCGAACCATCATCGCCTTAAATGCCCCATGCCGCAATTGTCCCGAGCCGCGATTGTCGCATATCTGTTGGCCAGACACTGGCAACCAGTGAGAATTTGCCGGACGGAATCCGGCGGCGGAAGGGGAATTGCCGCATTCCTTGCAGTGGCAGGCTGTTAACCGGATAACCCAGTCTGCAGTTGAAAACCTTTGCCGCCGACACTGAAGTTCCGGATTGCGAACCGAATCATGCTGACCCCGCGAATTCCCTCCTCGGTCCCTGCTGGCCGGATTTCGGTTGCAACGGACCGGCCGCCCAAACCTGGCGGGAGCTATGTGCTGTACTGGATGATTGCCAATCGGAGGACCCGGTACAATTTTTCGCTGCAACGTGCGATTGACTGGGCTGTTGAGCTGGACAGGCCACTGGTGATTTTCGAAGCGCTGAGGGCGGGTTACCGCTGGGCATCCGACCGATTCCACGCCTTTGTGATTCAGGGCATGCTGGACAATAAGCGTGCCACGAAGAAATCACCGGTCACCTGGTGGCCGTATCTGGAACCGCGGCCGGGGCAGGGTTCGGGAGCGCTGCAGGCCCTGGCAGCGGAGAGCGCGGTCGTTATCAGTGACGATTTCCCCTGTTTCTTTCTGCCGCGCATGATTGAGGCCGTCTCGGCGCGAATGCCGGTTCGTTTCGAACTGGTGGATTCCAATGGGCTGTACCCGATGCGCGCTACGGAACGCGTATTCCTGCGGGCTCATGACTTTCGCCGACATCTGCAAAAAGAATTGCCGCCCCACCTGTCGGAGCGGCCGCTTGAGAACCCGCTTGCAGGACTGAAATTGCCCCGGCTGGACGGGTTGCCAGAAAAGTTTCAGCAACGTTGGCCGAAAGCGGACCTGGACGGATTCGAAAAATCACTCGAGGGACTGTCCCGCTTTCCCATCGATCACACCGTCCGGCCGGTTTTTTATTCCGGAGGATCCGGGGCAGCCCGCCAGCGGCTGGATGAATTCATCGACGAAGGACTGGAGCGGTATCACACGGACCGAAACCAGCCCGGGCAACGGGTGGCCAGCGAGTTGTCGCCATGGTTGCATTTCGGGCATATTTCGTCTCACGAGGTTTTTGAACGTGTGATGGCATGCTGTGACTGGACGCAGGACAGTCTGGCGCAGAAAGCGACCGGATCACGGTCGGGATGGTGGGGCGCCCCGGAACCCGTCGAGTCCTTTCTGGATGAACTGGTGACCTGGCGGGAGTTGGGATACAACCTCTGTGCGCTGACTGATGACTATGACCAGTACCAGTCGCTTCCGGATTGGGCGCGACAGACGCTGGAGACTCACTCCACCGATCCGCGGCCCGTTGTGTATTCCCTGGAACAGCTGGAACAGTCGCAAACGTACGACGAATTGTGGAATGCAGCCCAAAGGCAACTGGTTCGCGAAGGCCGGATCCACAACTATTTGCGGATGTTGTGGGGGAAAAAAATTCTGGAGTGGTCTCCCACTCCCCAAGTCGCGCTCGAACAGATGATCCACCTGAACAACAAGTATGCCGTGGACGGTCGCAATCCGAATTCCTGCAGCGGCATCTTCTGGATCCTCGGCCGATACGACCGGGCATGGGGGCCCGAGCGTCCGATTTTTGGAAAGATCCGCTATATGAGCAGCGACAATACGGCGCGCAAAGTCCAGGTCAAAGACTACCTTCGCAGGTATTCCGCTTCATCGGACCGAAGTGAAGACTCCCTTTTCAGTCAAGAATCCCCATAGGGGACGCTGAAACGAATCCGTCCACACCCACCTGGTGATTAACAGCCTGTCCTCAAAGGTGTCTGGCCCTCTGGCAACCTCTCGCAATGGAAACCGGTCACACGGGGAATCAGGAATCACCGCCGAGGGACCAGTCCCTGCGCTGACGCGAACTGGGGATACCCATTTTTTGCCGGTATTTGGCGATTGTCCGGCGGGCCACCGTCAGTCCGGCCTGTTTCAGATTTTTCATCAGTTCGTCGTCGCTCAGCGGATTCGACTTGTCTTCGTGATCGACCAGCCGCTGCATTTCGATACGGATTTTGTCCCAGGCCACGTCTTCGCCATCGTCGGTCGTGGTACCGCCCGCGAAGAACCGGCGCAGGGCGTAGATCCCGCGGGGAGTTTCTATGTATTTGTCGTCCACGGCGCGACTGATGGTGGTCACATGCACGCCGACCTTGTCGGCGATCTGTTGCATCTTCAGCGGTTCCAGAAACTCCGGTCCCTTGTCGAGAAAGGCCCGCTGGTGGTCGACGATCGCCTGGGAAACTTTCAACAGGGTGGTGCGGCGTTGCTGAATGGCTTCCAGCAACCACTGTGCCGATCCGATTTTTCGTTTGATGAATTCCTTTTCTTCGGGTGTGGCCTGGCCGTTCGCGAGGCGTTGCCGGTAATACTTGCTGATATACAGGCTGCGGGACGGGCCCTCGTCCATTTTCACCTGGTAATTGCCGGCATCGTCCTGGACCAGCGACAGTTCGGGCATGATGGCAACGGCATGACGTTCGGTAAAACGCCGCGCGGGGCGCGGATTCAGCCGTCGCAGTTCGGCCCAGGCTTCCTGGATTTCGTCGATCGACATCCCGGTCACTTTTTGAATGTGCGGAATCCTGTTGTTCTGCAGGTCTTCGAGGTGGTGCAGGATCAGGGTCCGGACCCAGTCGTAATGCGGAATATCGACGTTCAACTGCAGCATCAGGCATTCCTGCAGGTCGCGGGCGGCGATTCCCGGCGGATCCAGTGACTGCACGATCGCCAGCGCTTCTTCGGCCAGATCGACTTTGTCCTCATCTGCATCGGCGGGCAGCAGGTCGCGCAGGGAAGTTTTGAGGTATCCGCCATCTTCGGCGTTCAGTGCCGAAATGATCCGTTTGCACATCCGCAGCAAATCCGGCGACATCTCCCAGTCGGAAAGCTGGTGCAACAGATAGTCCTGCAGGGTTTCGTCGCGGTCGGCGACGTTGCTGATCATGTCGTGATGCCGGTCGCTGCTTTCCTGAACACGGTTGGAGGAAGGCCGGAACTGGTCGTCAAAAACGCTGGGGTTTTCCTGGTCGAGGTTCAGCAACCGCTCAAAGTCGTCCTTGTTGTCCCGTCCCTCTTCGATTACCAGTTCTTTCTGCTCGACGTCCTGCGGTTCCTTTTCGCGGGTGTGCACTTCTTCGGTTTCGCTGGGCAATGTCGGGTCGGACTCCCGCCGTTCGAGCAGCGGATTTTCGATCAACTCGCGCTCGATTCGCTCCTGCAATTCCGCCAGTGGCATTTGCAGAATCTCCATGGACTGGATCATTCTGGGAGCCATGGTCTGGCTCATTTTCTGCGCTTGATGCTGGCCGAATGACAATTTCATGAAAAATGAACCAATCCAAATCCTGGCAAACGGAATCCTGGCAAATAAAGGGACCCGGCCGTTGACTCAAAGCTGTTTCCCCGGGCTCCTGGGCGGGTCATGCCGATGATGATATCAAATTTTTCGTCCACCCTCCAGAAATCCGGAGAAGTTCTCCCGTTTCATTCCGTCTATTGTAGGCAACACCCCCGTCGCTGGCAGGGGAATTCGCGAAAACCAGCCGAATGTCCTCCCCCAGCTGTTGGCAACAA
>JBGSVU010000841.1:0-11725 GCA_041752775.1 Pirellulaceae bacterium
ACAGCGGGCGGGACGGGCAAAACGCCGCTCGTCATCTGGATTGGACAACTGCTGCGGGAGAACCATTGCCGCGTTGCGATTTTGAGCCGCGGCTACAAACCGGTTCAGGGAACCGCCAACGACGAATCCCTGGAATTGCAAAGAGCCCTCCCCGATGTGCCCGTGCTGGAAAATCCGGACCGGGTAACGTCTGCGCGAATCGCCGTGGAAGAACTGGACATGCAGGTTCTGCTGCTGGATGACGGTTTCCAGCATCGGCGTCTGTTCCGGAACCTGGACGTTGTTGTCATCGACGCGACGCTGCCCTTTGGGTTCGGCAGATTGTTGCCCCGGGGGCTGTTGCGGGAACCGGTTTCGGCGCTGAAGCGGGCGAATCAGGTCGTCATTTCCCGTTCCAGTCTGGTCGATGAACCATCTCTGGAAAGGATCGTCGCGCGGGTCAGGCACTACACGGATTCTGACCGCATCGCGATTGTTGAAACCACCAGTCTGGGATGGATCCGCAGTGATGGCCAGGCGTATCCGGTCGGGTACCTGGAAGGACAGAACGTTGTCGCGTTCTGCGGCATCGGCAATCCGGAGGCATTCTGGAAACAGGCCGCGGCCACCGGAATTCGACTGACGCAAAAACATGCGTGGCCCGACCACCATCATTTTGCGGATGAGGACTGTCACCGGATGGAAACGATGGCCCGGGATACGGGGGCCACCGCCATCGTGTGTACGGTCAAGGACCTGGTTAAAATTCCCCGAAACCGGATTGGCCAGTTTCCCCTGCTGGCTCTGGAGACCGGGACGTGGTTTCGCACGGGCGAATCCGGTTTCAGGCAGCGGATTTTGGCGGCGGCTACGACAGAAAGTTGATCAGGCTCTGCGACATCACCTGGGAGGTGACCGAGAAGGTGTATTGCTGCAGCAACTGCTGGCTTTGCAAATCGATAATTGCTGTCGGCAAATCGGTCGCCTGCAACTGGGCCCGCTCGGTTTCGAATTCCAGCCGCAGGTCTTCGTTGCGAAACTGCAATTGCTCCAGTCCCGCGAGCGTCGAGGACTGGATACCCATCGTCTCCAGAACCTGATTTCCGATTTGCTCCAGCCGGTCCAGAATCCTCCCCAGGGAATCACCGACGCTGGAATTGTCCAGCGACCGTTCGCCGCGCAAGTCGCGCACCAGCGCGTCGAGCGTTTCAAAGATGTCGGTGGTTCCGGGAAACTCCAGATAGTCGTCCCCGCTTCTGTTCACGGCGGAGGTGTTCAGCCGGACGACCTTGCCTGTCGCCCCGTCGGTCACCGCCTGGGAACCGGAAAAATCGATGGCTGTTGTCGTGACTCCGCCGTCAACGCTTAACGTTCCCGTTGCCGTGATGTCGACCGTGCCACTGAAACCGGCGGTAATCGCGGTCATGTCGAGGTAAACGGTTTCGCCGCTGTCGTTGGTGACGCTGAGGTTCGCCTGGGAACTGTCGAATGCCACAGGTTTGCCTCCGTTCAGCGAAACGGTTCCCGCGGTCCCGGTTCCGCTGGTGTCGGTGATCGTCAACTGGTGCCGTCCGGCGGGGCCAAGGATCGTGTCACCGCCAGGTGAACCGGAACCGGCGGCGACTCCCGATCCCGGCGCGTAAGTGGACAAGGTGTGTCGTATCTGCAAATTTGCCCGCCCGGTCATTGAATCGGTGCCGTCGCCCCGAGTCACACCGGTCGTGGAAATCACCACGGTTGGCTGACGCCCCGCCACGTGGAAAATCTGGCTGCCGTCGTACAGGGAATCGACAGCCAGGCTGGGGCTGATCACCGACTGTGAGTTTTGTCCACCTCCGGAATATTGCGTTGCTGCCAGCTGGCCCGCGGCGGCCGGACCACCAAACTGGAACGGTTCGGATCCCGCACGCGTCCCGCCGAACAGATAATGCTGACCGAATTTCGAGTTGGCGAGATTTTTCATTTGTTCGGCCAGGCCTTCGACTTCGGTGGCCAGTGCCGCCCGTTCGCTGGCCCCTGCCGACTGCACCCCCTGCTGCGCCAGCTGGGTCACGGTTGAGATCAGCCGGTTGACCTCCTGCAGTTCACTGACGCTGGCGTTCAGCCGGGAACTGGCGCTCTGGATCACTGACAGGCTGGACGACAGGCTGCTCAACTGGGAGTTGAGAGCGGAGATCTGCTGGTATTCACCTGGTGAATCCGACGGCCGTGTCACACGCAGGCCGGAAGAGATCTGTTGCTGCAACCGCAAAATATTCGAACTGTGCAGGGCATTGAAATGGACGGCATGTGACGCAACGGAGAGACTGGTGGCACGTGCAAACATGTTTGGGAAAATTTCCGAAAGGAGCTCGAACTGATAATGGCTGAATGAATATCGGGCAGGAAAAAATCTGCCCGTGACGCCACGCCGGGTTTTCAGGATTCGGCAACCCTGAAAAGAACCCCGACTGGTTTTAACCCAGCATCCGGATCGTCTCGTCGTACATCTGGTCGACGGACTGCATCACGCGCAGGGCCGCTTCGTAGGATTTCTGAAAACGGGTCATGTTGATCAGTTCTTCGTTCAGGTCAACTCCGGAGAAACTCTCGCGTTCGTTCTCGAAACCGGTTTTGATCGACTGGAACTGGACTTCCAGGGCTGCCGCGGTTTGCACGCGGCTGCCGGCCGCCACCGACAGGCTGGTCAATGCCTGGGACACCGACAAACCGCTGCTGGATGCCGCGTCGAGAGCTTGCAGCAGCCGTTTCAGGTTCGTCGCGTCGGCTGAATCGGGTGTGGTACCGCTGGCAACCAGATTCGGATCATCGAGCAAACGCTGGCTGATGCCAATGTTGGTCGCATCGTTGCCGGTGAAGAAGCTGTTCAGCCCGAGCCCCGACAACAGTCCCCCCGTATCCGGGTTGGCAACGAGATTCGTTTCAAAACTGTCTCCGGCGTTCACCGTGCCATCGGCGAAAGCCATGCGGATTCCGTTGACCACCTCAATTGGCTGTCCCGGTTCGTAGCCTTTGCCGACGTCAATCTCGGCAACCAGCCCGCCCGCACTGTCGTAAACGTTCGCTTTCAGCCCCACCGTCACTCCGATGGTGCCGCTGCCGGCGAGTTCGACACGCAGGGTTTCATTGGTTTCACCGGTGTAGCCGCCGGACAGGGATGGTCTGGCTGTGCCGGTGAATCCGGACAGGTCGGGGACAGTGTCCGGAAGGCCGCTGAAATCGAACTTGTTGTCTCCCATTGAGCGGAGGATCAGTGTCTTGTTGGCTGGATTGACCGAAGCCGTCATTCCGTCGATCGAACTGATCCGCGACGCGATGTCCGCCAGCGAATCCGCTGCCGGATCGTAGGCGATACGGCTGGTGCGACGCACGCCAGCGCCATCGGTGACAGTGACAAACAATTCACCGGCCGTAACCGGCAGCTGCAACCCGGCCGACTGCAGCGGCAGGCTGGTGGATTCCAGCTGGCGAGTCGAAACCAAACGGTCAAACGAACCGGCTGGACCCACTCCCTGGGCGTGCGCCTGGTCGAATGTCTGGATCAAACCGGTGGCCATTTCGTTCAATCGGTCGCGAAATTCTCCGATCGAATTGTTGTGGGCATCGAGCATGGCGGCCAGGCGCCCCCCCTGGGGCTTAAGGGCCATTTCGAACTGGTCGATCATCAGCGAGATCGTTCCGTCGGGAGCGGTTTTTGTCGATACTGTCATCGGTTCCTGTCCGATCGTCAGCGAACCACCTCCCAGCACCAGGCCAAACCCGTTCTGGCTGAGTTCATTCCGGTTCACATCCACCATCTCGGCGATTTCGTTGATCAACGCATCGCGCCGATCGGTCAACTGGGCTCCGGATGAGGCGGGCTGGGCGACCTGAAGCTGTTTTTGCAGGTTCGACAGCTCGACCATTTTTTCGTTCAGCGAACGGACGTCGGACTCAATCTGGCGTCCCATCTCGCTTTTGATCTGCGCCAGCCCCGACGCCGTGCTGCGCAACTGGTTGGTCATCTGAACGGCGCTGTCCAGAACCAGTCGCCGCTGGGTCGGGTCGCCCGAGTTCAGCGTCAGTTCGTTAAGGGTGGACTGGAAACGCGAGAAAAGTTGCTCCAGACTGCCCGGCCCCGATCCGAACAGCGATTCGACCCGGTTGTCCGTTCGCAGTTGCTGCTGGACTGACGCGAGATCACCGATTGAGCCGGACAGGGAATTTTCCAGCATCTGGTTGCGCATCAGGCGATACTGCGACAGCCCGACGCCTCCTCCGATCAGACGGTTGTTCACCTGATATTCGGGCAGCGCCTGAAGGATGGTCTGTCGCCGGTGGAAACCTGGCGTGTTGGCGTTGGCGATATTGTGCGAGATGGCGTCAATCGCAAATTGCGAAATGTTGATCGCCGTGATGCCGGTGGAGAAATGAAACATTGTGGGGCTCGCCTGTGTCGGACTTCCGGATGGATTCTTGTGGGTTCGGTCCCGGACTGAGCCAGGCAAAGGTGCCGGTCAGCAGTCCTGGACAAGTGAGTTTTCCATAAGCGAGTTTTCGAGGCGGCCGGTGGGCTGGTAAATGTCGGCCGCCGAACTGTTGCCGGAAATCGCCGTCAGCAGCTGACGGTAATGATCCATGCGGTAAATCAGCGACATTTGGGCTGCAAGGTTCATCGATCGGATTTCCACGATCTTGCTGATCAGCTCGCGCCGCAACCGGTCCATGCGAATCGCAGATTCGGGTTCCATCCGTGCAATCAGCCCAGCCAACCGAAGCGGTGCGCCCGTCAGAACCTGAAGTTCCGCCAAAGTCGCTTCGCGTTGCCGGCGAAACCCACTGATCGCCTGCTCCATCCTGGACAGTGCAGCCCGGGAGTCGTCGTGGGATCGCCGCTCTCGCTGTTCCTCACTGCGGTGCTTCAACAATTCAGCCGACAGTTGCTGCAGTTGCTCCAGAAGCTGAAGTTCGCCGGTCAGCGAATCCTCAAGCCGTTCGATCGCCGCAGCCGGCAGGGGCGTAGTCATGCAGTTTTCCTTTTCAAAAAAATCACCTGGGGCATTGGACATTCGGGTCCCGGGCTGCCGTTTTCCGATGTGTGACCGTCCTTCGGCGGGGCCAAAAAATCAGCCGCTACACATCCGGGTCCGGTTTTCCAGTCCGGGACAGTCCCTCTATCCACGCCAGTCTCCAAACCGGCTGCCTTTTTGCAAATGGTCCGTCACTTCCGGCATTCCGGATCCTCAGAGGTTCAGGTCCACCGTGGCCTCTGGCGTCTCGGCACTGGAACCACTTTCCATCTTTGCTTCGTTGTTCTCGTAGGATTGCAGGGCCGACTGCAACGTCCGGGCAATTCCCAGCGGCTGCGATTCCGCCAGGGCATCGCCCATCATCATGTCAAACATGCCGCCATAGACATCGCTCGATTCCCCACCGAACAGGGCACCTTCGCCCAGTGTGTTGCGCATCTCTTTCATCAGCATGCTCATGAACAGGCTTTCGAACTGCACAGCCATGGCGGCGGCTGCTTCCGCGGATTCGGGCCTTTGCCCCATTTCGACACCGGCCATCCCCGGATTGCTGGCCATAAAATCTACAGCGGGCGTGGCGAGACTGATTTCCTGCATGGCGATTTTTCCGTATGGGGACGGGACTTGGGATTGAGGTGTGACGTGTACCCGGTTGCCGGTTGGCAGTGGGGCACAGGCATGCCGGATGCGGATGCCGGTGGTTTTCTGGTTACTGAATGATGACTTCGGCGTGAAGGGCGCCGCTGGCCTGCATGGCCTGGAACAGTGTGATCAAATCGTGGGGACTGACCCCCATCGCATTGAGAGCCTCGGCCAACTGCCCGACTTCTATTCCTTCGCTCAACAGGTTGTACCGGCCGCCCTGTTCGACGGCGGTCAGCTGGGTTCGTGGCACGACCGTTGTTTCACCGCCGGAAAACGCATTGGGTTGCGAAACCACGGGCGATTCGGCTGTGGTGACAACCAGATTGCTGTTGGCAAACACGACACGCGACAGCCGGACGTTCGCGCCGATCACGATGGTTCCAGTCCGTTCGTTGATCACGACCCGGGCGGGCATGTTGGGAACGACCTGGAGGCTGCCGATCATCGCCAGGAACTCCGTCTGCCGCTGGCGAAAGTTTTCCGGCACATAAACCTGAACCGTTCCCGGATCGGTCGCCCTGGCATGATTCGGCATCATCAGGTTGATTGCGGCCGCAATCCGGGACGCTGTCAGCTCATCCTTGTTTCGCAACAGCAGATTCATCGTTCCGTCATTCTGGCAGAGATCGGTGCAGACTTCTTTTTCAACCGTGGCTCGAACCCGAGCCACGGTCGGGTGGTTCTTCTGAACGGAGGCCGCATCGCCGCCGACCGAGAACCCGCCCGTCACAAGAGGCCCATGCGCCGTCGCATAAATTTCCCCGTCGGGTCCATAAAGTGGTGTGTTCGCCAACACCCCGCCCTTGAGATCCGATGCGCTGTCCAAAACCGCGACAGTCACGTCGATCTCCTCTCCGCTGCGGACAAACGGCGGCAGGTCAGCGGTCAACAACACACGCGATATGTTCTTGCTTTTGGAAGGCGCGTTCAGATTTGCACTGCGTTTCCCCAGGTTGCTGGCCGCCTGCTGGGTGGCAATCGAATTGTCGCCAGTGCCATTCAGCCCCGTCACCAGGCCCTGGCCTTCCAGCGGATTGGATCGATGTCCCTGAACCGTAATCACATCGCGAACACGAACCCGCAGTTCGCCAGGCGGGGTGAAGGGCTGGGGTGCCTGAACTGCGGGTGGTACCAGCCCGTCCGGCACAGGCAGAACGCCTGCCTGTTGCCCCGGGCTGGTTTGCCAGCACACTGCGATCAGCAGAAAAGCGGTCGCCTGCAGCAAATAGCAGCCAGGCGTTCGTCCCGAAAGGGCATTTGGGTGTCGCATAGGTCAGGCCGAAAAAAACGAAAAAAAAGTTCTGATTCGAAATCAGCAGGCGGGGCGGCGGCTTTTCAAAAGGGCCACCAGCGGTTGGCTTTTTTGGCAAACCAGCCCTGGTTCACAAAGGCACCCTCCGGACTGGTTGGCAACGATTCGTAACGAATTTCCAGTTGTGCCACGGCCGACGACGGGACAGTGTTGTCTGGCGACACATCAATCGCGCGAACAATCCCGCTCAGCACCAGAGTCCGCGCGTCACCCTCCAGTCCGATTTTGCGTTTTCCGGAAACCAGCAAATTGCCATTGGGCAACGCGTCGACGACCGTGACTGTAAAACGGTCGAGGAACCCGCGCTCGCTGCGATATTGCGAATCACCGCCAAAACGACGGGTCGCTGTGGTCTCCTGGTCGCCGTCAGTCCCGGCCGAGGCCGTCCCGATCACCCCAGACAAGTCGAAATTGCCAGTTGCCGTGGTACTGGACTGGTTCTGTTTGTTCATTTGTCGCTGGTCGCGATTTTGTACGTTGGAACTTTCCTGAATTGTGACCACCAGCAAATCACCTGCCCGCATGGCGCGCACGTCGGCAATCGGGTTTTCCCAGCGGTCGACGCGGTTCTGCCACAGGGACTGGGCTGGAGCGATGGCGCAGCAGGCCAAACAGGTTATCCCAACCAGGGCCGACACCGCGGTGCGGATACCGTTTCCGCACGACGCCACCCTTTCGCTGGTCTTTTTCAACGCGAAAAATTGTCCGGCACGTTTCATCGAATCAGCTCCACGGTTCGTTCGTCAACAATGCGGCAATTCATTCGTTTTCGGGTGGAAACGTTTTCCACTTCGACGGTACTGCCCACCGTTCCGCTTTGCAAAGTCTTTCCTCCCTTGATTTTTATTTCCATGCGGCCGATCCGGTGCAGAATTGTGACCGGCGAACCCGCCCGCACGGTGACTGCGTTTTGCACGGGGGGTGCTGCTGTTACCGCCCGGGTTGTTACGGACCTTCGATCCAGCAGTTCCAGCGGGTGAAATTCGCGATTGACGGACCGGCCAACGACTTCCTCCGCCGATACCGGCCGGACCTGACGGTCGCTTATCGGACGCTGCACATTCTGAACGTCGTCGGCTGTGATGATGGTGTTGACCGGAATTCTGCGACGGGCGACTGCGACGGACTGCTGCAGCGTGATAGTGACGGGCCAGGCGAGCAGGGTCGCCGTACCGCCGGGTGTTGTGGTTTCCAGCATCAGCGACTGTTCCCCCGCTACCAGTTGGTTGGGCAATCGCAGGCGGGCGGGATTCGTGGACATCGCCAACCACGCCTGCCGCATCCGCTGCAGCCCCGGATCACCCGGCAACTGCACCGACAGGGAATCCGTTGCGATGCCGAAGCCGGCAGCCAGTTCCCCGGTCAGCCAACGGGTGATCGCGCTGTCGATTTCGGATTCCGGGAGAAAGGCGACAGCAACATGGTCGTGCCCCTGGATATTCAGCCGTTCCTGGTCGATGCCGGCCAGCACGAGCCGCCAGAAAATCTGCTGGCGTGAAACGTCCAGCCGCCGGGCGGTTGCCGAAAAAACATCCAGTTCCAGCTTGCCCAGTTTTTCCGCCATCGCCGGGTTGGCACATTCCAGTTTTGCGATGTCGCCGATGGTCACCACGGATGTGGAGACAAAGGCCGTTGATTGCTGAATCTGCACGGTCACGGTTTGGGCACTCACCATGTTCGCCGCAGCCATCACGGCCAACACGGCCAACAACGTGCGCCGGACGATTTTCGTCGCGAACCGTTTTAAAAGGGTTGGCATAATTGCGGGCTTCCACAGGGGCAGAATCAGGATTCCGGACTGGCAGGCGCTTTAGCGAATTAACTGTCCGGTGTTGGACAACATCTCATCGCCAGCCCGGATCGCCCGCGAGTTGATTTCATAGGCCCGCTGGGCTGTGATCAGAGAGACCAGTTCCGAAACGACCTCGACGTTGCTTCCTTCATAGGCCCCCTGCGCCAGCGATCCAAACCCGGCTGTCAGGGGCTGGCCCTGGATTTCGGGGCCCGACGCCTGGGTGGCGCTGTAGAGATTGCCGCCCATGTTCTGCAGTCCCTGTTCGTTGACAAACCGCGAAAGCAGCAGCGTGCCGAGCGTATTCAGCTGGCCATTCAGCTGAAAACTGACTTCGCCAGTTGCACTGACCGAGAAATCCGCCGCATCCTGCGGCACCGTGATTTGCGGATCCAGCAGAAAACCCGCGCTGGTTACCAGTTGCCCCTGGTTGTTGACGTGAAAGTTCCCGTCGCGGGTGAACCGGGCCTCGCCGTTGGGCATCAGAACCTTGAAGAATCCATCGCCCTCGATCGTCACGTCATACGGGTTGCCGGTCTGGACGGAGACTCCCTGGGAATGATCATTGGCGGTTCCCACCACACGGGTACCGTTGCCAATCTGCAGACCAATGGGCGCGATTTGACCCTGCAAGGACGACGCGCCTGGTGCCCGTTCGACGTTGTACATCAAATCGGCAAACTCGACCTGACTTCGTTTGAATCCGGAAGTGTTGACGTTGGCCAGGTTGTTGGCGGCGTTGTCAATCAGTCGTTCCTGCGCATGCATCCCGGTGGCGCTGGAATAAAAAGCACGAAGCATGTTCGGGATTCCTTTCCCTGTTCTGTTGAATTGAAAAACTGATGGGCGCAGATCCGGTTTTAAGCGAACCGGATGCCGCGTTCCTATTCGCGATAGTGTTGCTGGACTGTTTCACTGATCGTCCGGATGCTGCGCTGGGCCGCTTCGAACAACCGGTTGGTAACAATCAGGTTGACCAGTTCGGTGACCGGGTGTGAGTTGGACAGTTCCTGGCTGCCCTGGAGCACCCGGCCCGTAGCGGCTGCGGAAGCCTGTCCGGGAGCTGCCGCAAAATAGACTTGCCCGTTGGGGACCAGTTGATGATTGTCTTCAAAGGCCCGAATATCCAGCTGGCCAACGACCTGGCCCCGGGCCGTTACGTTTCCCAGTTCATCGATCGAAATATCCCGGGTGGGAATGGCTGGATCTATGGTGACGGGGCCGCCGTTTCCCTGAACCTGCATCCCGTCACCGTTGACCAGTTGTCCGGTTTCGGTCCGGTGAAAATTTCCAGCGCGGGTAAAATACGTGTTCTGCCCGTCGCTGACCGTGAAGAACCCGTCGCCTGAGATCGCCAGATCGAGCGGTTGACCGGTCTGTTTGATGGTGGCGGAATCCGTCGAAAAATCGACCGATTCGGAGTAGATTTTGGCACCGGGTTCGCTACTTCCATTTCCGGATGCCCGTTCTTCGATAGCGAGGCTGGCGCGGCGATAACCGCCGGTTTGCAGGTTGGCCAGATTGGACGCCGTCAGTTCCTGCTGGCGTTCCAGCAGATTCATTGCGGAAGCACCGCTGTACAACCCAAACAACATGGCGGAAAACCGTTTGTCAGACGAACGTGAAACTGTTGTGAAGACAGGTTTGAACCTGTCGCTGCAACCGGAATTCCTTTTGCAATCCCTGTGCCAGGCATTCTTTAGCTATCCGGAATCTTCTTCCGCACCGAAAAACCCGCGACGGGGCCGCTCCTGGCGAAATGCTACCAGTCTCTGCATTAGGTAAATTTTTCCGACCCCAGGAAAAATCTTCCGGAAAAGGGCACGGGACGCCCTATTCCCTTTCGGCGCCCCGTCCACTTTCGGCGTTCCCCCTTCACATACAGAAACCCGGCACTTTTGGGTGGGGCGCCGTTTGGGTTATACTTGAGGCCAGTTGCGAATTTCGCCGGGCCAGCTTCTTGTGCGCCTGGCCGCCGCAAGACAGAGGGCACAGACGGCCTGGGCAAATCCGTCCTGGCAGTTTTTTTTTCATGAGGAGGCAATCATGCGACACTGGTTTGGCACAGGGACAATCCTGCTGTGCGTCTTTTTTTCCGCTTTGCTGGTTCCGGAACTGGAGGCGCAACCAACGATGGAGGCGACCAGGATTGCAACTGGTCTGGCGCGTCCGGTATTTGTAACCACTGCACCGGGAGACAGCACGCGGTTGTTCATTGTGGAACAGAGGTCGGGATCTACCGGCCGGATCCGGATTTACAACTTGACGACCAACACGCTGTCGGCGACGCCGTTCCTGTCGATTGGCAACGTCTCGACAGGAAGCGAACAGGGACTGCTTGGGTTGGCTTTTCATCCGGACTACCAGACCAACGGCCGATTTTATGTCAACTACAATTCATCCACCCAGTCCGGGGCGACGGTCATTGCGGAGTATCAGCGATCGACGGCCGACATTGCCAACCCTGCGTCGGCTCGAACTTTGCTGACGATTTCCCAGCCATTTACCAACCACAATGGGGGCTGGATGGGTTTTGGACCATCGGACAATCTGCTGTACATCTCCACCGGGGATGGCGGTTCGGGCGGCGATCCGGGAAACAACGCCCAGACGATTACCGGAAACCTGCTGGGAAAGATCCTGCGCATTGATCCGCTGGGCAACAACTCGTCCAACGGTCAGTACGGGATTCCGCCCACGAATCCTTTTGTGGGAGTCGCGGGAGATGATGAAATCTGGTGTTATGGGTTGCGAAATCCGTGGCGATGCAGCTTTGATACCGAAACGGGCGATTTTTACATGGCTGATGTCGGTCAGAACCTGCTGGAAGAAGTCAATGTGCAACCCGGTGGTGCCGCAGGTGGTCAGAATTACGGCTGGAAAGTCCGGGAAGGCACCAACGGCCCGCCACTTTCCGGAGCCATTGATCCGATTTACACCTACACGCGTGGCAGCGGTCCAACCCAGGGGTTCTCCGTTACCGGCGGT
>JBGSVU010000842.1:0-12257 GCA_041752775.1 Pirellulaceae bacterium
CGTTGCCAGTGTTGATGTGCAGCCAGGAGGGGGGTGTGGACATTGAAAAAGTGGCCCACGATACCCCAGAGAAGATTTTCCGCGAACATTTTGATCCGGCCCAGGGTATCGAGAGTTTTCAGGTCCGAAAGCTTTGCCAGAAACTGGACATCACGGGGAAAAGCGTCCTCGTGGCCGACAAGTTCATGAAAGCGCTCTGCCGGATGTTCGTCGCGCTGGACTGCAGTCTGATGGAAATCAATCCTCTGGTCGTGACCGGATCCGGAGACCTCATCGCGCTCGACTCGAAGATCAATTTTGACGAAAACGCCATGTTTCGGCACAAGGATCTGGCCGGTCTGCGCGACTTGTCCGAAGAAGACGAATCCGAAGTTCGCGCGGCCAATGCCGGGTTGAGCTATGTCAATCTCGACGGCAACATCGGCTGCCTGGTCAATGGTGCCGGACTGGCGATGAGTACCATGGACATTATCAAACTCAATGGCGGCGAACCGGCCAATTTTCTGGACGTCGGTGGCGGAGCCAACACCGAACAGGTCACCGAAGCATTCCGGATTATTCTTTCGGACAGCAACGTCAAAGCAGTCCTGGTCAACATTTTTGGCGGAATCATGAAATGCACCACGATCGCGGAGGCGGTGGTGGAAGCGGCCAAACAGGTTGGTTTTTCCGTGCCCCTCGTCGTGCGGCTGGAGGGGACCGAGGTCGAAGAGGGTCGCCGGATTCTGGAGCAGTCCGACATCAATATCATCGCAGCAACCGATCTGAATGACGCCGCCCGAAAAGCGGTCGCCGCCGTTCAGTAGTTTTCACAAAATCCGGATGGACGGCAGGCCCGCAACTGATTTACATCGCATCGAAACCTGTCCCGTTCACATTTCCGGTTCCTCCATCCAGTCAGACGGGTTTCCAGCAGGCAATTTTTTTCACGCACACCGGTAACAACTCATGAGCATTCTGATCAATTCCGAAACACGCGTAATCTGCCAGGGAATCACCGGCAGCGTCGGTGCGTTTCACACTCGTGGCTGCAGGGAATACGGCACCCAGATGGTGGGTGGTGTGACTCCGGGCAAGGGTGGCCAGATGGCCGAGGAATTGCCCGTTTTCGATACGGTTGTCGAGGCCCGCGAAAAAACCGGGTGCAACGCGACCATGATTTTTGTGCCGCCTCCGTTTGCGGCCGACGCCATTCTCGAAGCGATCGATGCTGGAATCGAAGTCGTCGTGGCCATCACCGAGGGCATCCCGGCTCTTGACATGGTTCGGGTGTACGACCGCGCGAAACGGTCGAGGTCCGTGCTGATCGGACCCAATTGCCCCGGTGTCATCACTCCCGGCCAGTGCAAAATCGGCATCATGCCCGGCTACATTCACCAGCCTGGAAAGGTCGGTATTATGAGCCGCAGTGGAACGTTGACCTACGAGGCCGTTTGGCAAACGTCTGGTCTGGGACTGGGCCAGTCTTCCTGCGTCGGACTGGGTGGTGATCCGATCGTGGGGACGTCTTTTATCGACTGTCTGACCTGGTTTCAGGAAGACGACGGGACCGAAGCGATCCTGATGATCGGAGAAATTGGTGGAACGGCGGAAGAGGAAGCCGCGGCGTTTGTCAAGCAGCATGTGACCAAACCCGTGGCCGGATTTATTGCCGGATCTGCGGCCCCGCCCGGCAAACGGATGGGCCATGCGGGCGCAATCATCAGCGGTGGCAAAGGCACCGCGGCTGAAAAACAGGACGCGATGCGCGCGGCGGGAATCGAAGTCGCCCTGTCGCCCGGGGACATGGGAAAAGCCATGGCCGAAGCCATTCGGAAACGTTCTTAAGGACGGGCAGGGCAGCATCAGGCGTCGGGCATCTGGCCCGTTGGGGGACTGACGCCAGAAGTCCGTGGGAGTCCGTTTCTGTTAATCTGGGTCCGATTCTGTCAGTTTTCCGGACCCGTCGCCAATGCCGGAGATGAGGGGATGACGCAGGGGGCCGGTTGCCAAGGTTGACCGGGCACGGGTCTGAAAATTAGACTCTGCTGTTTACACACGCTCGTAAAAGGAATTTCCACTGTGTCAGGAATGTGCGTTATCGGGCTCCAGTGGGGAGACGAAGCCAAGGGCAAACTGGTCGATCTGTTAACCGTCGACCAGGACATCGTTGTGCGCTATCAGGGAGGCGCCAATGCCGGACACACGGTGGTTGTGGGTGACCAGGTCTACAAACTGCACCATATCCCCAGCGGCATTATCCATGAACATGTGTTGAACAGCGTGGCGCCGGGCGTCGTGATCCATCCCGCAACGATTCTGCGGGAAATCGATTCCCTGACGGCCCGCGGCGTCCGGCTGGACGGCCGGCTGCTGCTCAGCGAACGGGCCCATGTGGTCATGCCGTGGCACATGATCGAAGACCAGTTGTGGAATGCGGCGATCCTTGGGGACAACAATATTGGAACAACGCTGCGGGGGATCGGCCCCTGTTACCGGGACAAAGTTGGTCGCAGTTTCGCGGTGCGGCTGGGCGATTTGTTGCGCGACGATTTTCACCACCGCGTTCGGGAGATTGTGGACTTCAAAAGTCCGATGTTGAAAAGTCTGCCGGGGGGTGCCGATGTGGTGCTGGATGCAGACGGGATCATCGACGAGTTCCGGACCTGGTCGGGGCGACTGCGTCCGTTTGTCAGTGACACGACATCGATCTTGCTGGATGCGGTTGAGGCCGGTCAGCGGATTCTGTTTGAGGGCGCCCAGGGATCGCTGCTGGATATCGACCATGGGACCTTTCCCTTTGTCACCAGCAGCAACAGCAGCGGAGTGGGCATCTCGGCGGGTTCCGGGGTGGCGGCGCGGTGGTTGACGCATGTGATTGGTGTGGCCAAAGCCTATTCGACGCGCGTGGGTGGCGGTCCATTTCCAACCGAGCTGGACAATGAAACCGGCGAGCGGATTCGCGTGGCGGGGAATGAGTTTGGCACCACGACAGGGCGACCCCGTCGTTGCGGCTGGTTCGACGCCGTGGCAGTTCGGTACACACGGCGGCTGGGCGGGATTCATACGCTGGCCCTGATGATGCTGGACGTATTGAGTGTGTTGCCGGAAATCCAAATCTGCACGGCTTATGAAATTGATGGGGTGCGGACCGACCGTTTTCCGTCGGACGCCGATTCGCTGCGGCGCGCCCGACCGGTTCTGGAGACCATGCCTGGCTGGCAGGTTGACATCACGGGCGCCCGTCGCTGGGAGGATTTGCCGGTCAATGCCCGGGATTATGTGCGGCGGATAGAAGAATTGACGGGTTGTCGCTGCGGGTTCGTTTCGGTGGGACCGGAGCGGCGCCAGACCATAGTGCCTGCCGGCTCGGAAGTACATGCTTCGGCGCTGGCCTGTTCACTTTAGACCGGTATCACCCCTCTGGCGGAAACAAGACCTTGCCCAATTCCACGACTGACAAAACGCCAGAATTGACGAGCGCGGAATTCCTCGCGGAATCCGGCGTTTGCATTCCCCGTCATATCGCCATGATTATGGACGGCAATGGCCGCTGGGCGCAGCGTCAGGGCAAACCGCGTGTGGAGGGACACATGCGTGGCGCGGAAACGGTGCGGAGGGTGACAGAGGAGTGCGCCCGGCTGGGGGTCGAACAGCTGACACTGTTCTGTTTGTCGAGTGAAAACTGGAAACGCCCGGCCGACGAACTCGATTTCCTGATGAAACTGCTGCAGCAATATCTGCATCAGGAAATGGACCAGCTGGTTCGTGGCAACATCCGGTTGCAGGTGATTGGGCGTCTGGAAGCGTTGCCCGGGAACGTCCAGGAAGAAATTGGCCGGGCGGTTGATGCCTGTGCGTCACACACCGGCGTTTGCCTCTGCCTGGCCATCAACTATGGCGCGCGGAGCGAAATTGTGGATGCGGCGCGGCGAATTGCGGTGGACGTCCAGGCGGGAAAACTGCAGGTCAGTGACATTTGCGAGTCGGTTTTTGCGGATTATCTGTATACGGCCGGGATGCCCGATCCGGACCTGTTGCTGCGAACTGCCGGGGAGATGCGCATTAGCAACTACTTGTTATGGCAAATCAGTTACAGCGAACTGTGGGTGACCCCCCGGACCTGGCCGGAGTTGCAGGTTGCAGACCTGCACGAGGCGATTCGGGATTTTTCCCGGCGCGACCGGCGATTTGGAGGATTGAATCAGACTGCGGGGAAATCCTGATTTGCTGACACGCAGACTGATTTCGGCAGCCGTAATTATTTCAGTGATGATCGCGCTGGTGACGCTCGATCACTGGCTGGGGCGGCCCTCCGTTTTTGGGCGGCCGGGGATCATCATTTCGCTGGTGACCATTTTTGCCTGTGTAGTGGCGGCGGGTGAACTGGTGGACATGTGGCGGCGGGGCGGGGCGGCCAGTGCCGGGATGGTACCAACGTTGCTGGGTGTGATTGTGATGGCAAGCGGATCGTGCCTGCCGATGTTTTTTTTCGGGCAGTTCCAGGCGGGGTGGCCGCTGGGAATGTTTGGCGGATCGGCCGTGGGGATTACGGCGGCGCTGGTCATCATCGCCGTAACCGGACTGCTGGAGAACCAGACGGGCAGTGGGGCGCGAACGGACGGGATTGCCCGGGGGATGCTGGCGGCGGCCTACATGTATCCGCTGGTTGCCTTTTTGGCACCGCACCGTTTGCTGCATGATCACAATGGATCAGGATTGTGCGCACTGCTGCTGATTCTGGCGACGACGAAAATGTCGGACGCCTGTGCTTTTGCCTTCGGCAAGACGCTGGGCCGGACCCGAATGGCGCCGCGACTGAGCCCAAACAAAACAGTCGAAGGGGGCGTGGGCGGCATGCTGGGGGGTGTGGGCGGCGCGATGATCGTGTTCTGGTGTGTGGCGCCGTCGGTGGCTGGTCCGGGCTTTGGGCAAAGTGTCTGGTGGATTGTTGGGTATGGCATCGTGGTCTCGCTGGCGGGTGTAGCCGGAGACCTGTTTGAATCGCTGTTGAAACGGGATTCGGGATGCAAGGATTCGAGTGCGTGGTTGCCGGGGCTGGGGGGCGTTATGGATATCGTCGATTCACTGGTTTTCGCCGCTCCGGTCAGCTGGTTGTACTGGTTGGTCACGGGAGCACTTTGATTCTGGTTGCGGAATAGCGGGGTGGGAAGTCACTGGGGGGATTTACGCCGGGGATTTTTACCAGACTGGACGAAGTTCAGGCGATTGGAGAATTTCTCCCGCATGGACTAGAATGGTCAGGAAAGAAATCCGGTGAATTCAGCGGTGAATTTAGCGGGAACGTCAGGTGGCGGGAGGGGGCAGTCCGAGACTGGGCCTGAAATGCCTGACGAAGTAAATTTTTGTTGTATCGCCACGTTGAATACCGACAACGTGATTTTGGCCCCGGCCTGTTTTTAAAAACGGCAGCGGATGTGATTGGTTGTTGTCCCGAAATGGAAATGGCATGTCCCGAATCCTGTTCTTGTTGCGTCAGTTGGTGGCTGGTCCGGTGTCGGTTTTTTCCGGCCCTGTCAGTTCGGTATCCGATGTCTATTCCGGTTCCTCACGGGGACGGTCTTTTATTCGGGCATTGCCGGCCCTGTTTGTGGTGGTCTTTGGTGCCGTCCTGCTGATCGCCAGCCAGTTCGGCCGGGAGCAGCGAATGGTATCGAAGTATGACATGCTGGCCCAGGCGGCCCAGGTCAAAAGCGAGCAGCTGATTCCTGATTTCCAGAAGGCCTGGAGTCTCTATGAGCTGGACAAAATGAAAAAAAATGAGACCGCCAATGTTCTGGATGAGGCCCCGGAACAGGCGGAAAAAGAAACGGATGAAACCGCTGCCGGGTCAGACAGCACTTCGGTTCGGAACAGCAGCTTTTTTCAGTTGCGTGACCAGTTGCTGGCGCTGCGGTCCGAAGAAAAACTCTATCTTCTGAAACTGATGGAGCTGCAGCCGGAAAACAACGATTTCCGTTTCCGTTACGCAAAAACGCACTCTCCATTCTATCCGGACGTGGAGCTGGAACTGATGTCCAAGCTGGCTCCCCTGCAGGACCAGTCCGGAAATACTTCGACGGGCAGTCTGGGATATGCCAAGGCTCACTTGTGGATGGCCAGCCACTTTTTGAACAGGCTGAACAGGAGCAGAGACAGATCACTCTGGTTGTTGATCGAAAAACATGCCCGTTCGTCGCTGAACCTCGAACCGGATAATTCAATTGCCCGACAGATTCTGGCCAACGCACTGTCCGCCCGGGAGCAGTTCAGCATGGCCTTTGACGAATTCAGAATTCTGTTCCGTGAGGACCCGAGGTTTTTTCCGAATTTGCTCCAGCTGAACGGAGTCATTAACAGCGGCGATCCCGCCAGACGGGAGCAGCAGGAGCAGGAAATCCTCGACGACGCTTCGCGACGTTTGCAGCAGGAAAGCGTCCGGACCCGAAACAACGAACAGGAAATCAGAAAATGGGAAACGGCCTGGGAATTGTACGCAACGGCCATGATGCGCCGAAAAGAATTTTCCAGGCTGCGACGGGAACTGGAAACTGAGCGTCAGATGTACGACGATGAAGTCAAACAGCTGTTTCTGGATGACATTCTGATGCAGGCATTTACTCTGAGAGGTGACGAGCTGTACCCTCGGGTTGCCACCGACTCCACTGCGGCCAATGAAGCGATCAGTATTCTGGAGATGGCGGCCGAGTCCGGGAAACTGAACGATTCGCTCAAATACCTTTGTACGCAACTCGACCGAAAAGTTCCCGAGTTGGCCAGTCGGGCCAGAAAAGTCTACAACTACCGCGACGATCCAGATCCGTCTGGTCTGGTTCTGTCCGAATTGGCCCTGGATGATTTGGCCGCCAGGGAGTATTCCCGAGCCATTGAGAATCTGGAACGCGCCCGGGTGAAAATGCCCCAGAATCCGGTTGTCCTGAATAACCTTGCCTTTGCCTATTTGAAGGCTGAAAATGCCAGCCCCGACCGGGCACTCAAGCTGGTCGACAGCGCGCTGCAACTTTCGGCCCGGTTGACAATTTCGAAAGAAGACATGTCCCGTTTTTATCACACCCGTGGAACAGCCCTGCTTCAGCTGAACCGGATGGACGAGGCCTTTACGGCATTTAATGATGCCTATAAGGGACGCCCCAACGATGAGGGAATCCTGGAGTCGCTGATTCTGTGTTGCGAGGGTCGGGATGAACGACAACTCAAGACCTTTCAGGAAGCATTGATGAAAATCCGGCAGCAAAAGTCCAGCGGAGATGCGGGTGCAGCGGGAGATCCTGAAGCGACGGCTCCAGACAAACGTCCCTGATCCAATCAGTCCCGCGCATCAGCACCGGTTGCCTGGCCAGGCGGCAGTGACCTCAGTCATTTTTTTTCAGATTTGGATCGACAGAGTATGAACGCAAGGAGAAATGACTTTGATCGCCCGTCGGCACTGACCGGGTTGGTGGGCGGCATCTGGCGAGGCATTCTCAGGGGAACTGGCCAGGAGGATCTTCGCAATGACGATTCAAACGCGGGCACAGGCAACCTGCTCACGTTGCCGTTTCGCCTGCTTTGGGCTTTTGCCGGCTTTTTGCTGCAAAACTGGAGTACGTCCCGTTCCGGTGCAGCCTTCCTCGCTGCACTTCCGGCCATTCTCGCCGGGGGCGCTTTTATCGTTGCCGTGACGGTGGCCTACACGGCACCGTTCCGGTTCGGCCCGGTGGCGATGCCCGACCCGGCTGCCCGCTATTTGGGGCGAACGTTGTATTTCGAACAGATCATTAATGATCGATCAGTGCCGGATGAAGAACTGGCCCGCAAGAAACTGGAGGCCCCGGCAGCAATCACGCTGTGTGCGGAAAAACTGGTTAACATGCGCCCCACGGTGGAAGATTACCGCTTTCTGCTGGGTCAGTCCCGGGCACTGGTCAAAGACATCGAGGGGGCGCGGGACATCATGGAGTCCATGGCGACGACTACAAGTAAAGGATACTCAGGTGCCCATGTCTGGTTGGGAAATTACTGGTTGGCGACCGAAGATTCAGTCCTGCCACCAGAGCAGCGGCGCCAGTTGGCTTTTGATCACCTGTCGCTGGTGGAAGACTCGGGCGACGACCAGGATTCCTACGCAGGGTATCAGAGCAAACTGACACTCGCGAAACTGCTGATCGATGAAAAACGGTATGACGAGGCCCAGAAGCTTCTGGAACCGATGGTTGAGCGCAAGTTGTCGAATCGTTTTCAATTGCAGGCGCTGCTCTTCCTGGCCATTTCCTACAAGAATGCCGGCGAAACCGCAAAAATCGAACGATTTCAGATTTCAGGAAACGAGGGCTTGAAGGAACTGTCCCTTTTACTGCCCGACGAGCTGGCAGTTTGGGAAACGATGGTGAAGTTTCGCGTGACCTTCGAGGACTATGAAGGTGCCGCTTCCGTAGTTCGCGACGGGATTCTTTCGGCCCGAAAAAAAGAAACGAAAGACGCTCTTGTCAGGATTCAGATTGAGTTGGTATTGTTCGAAAGCAAAAACATCCCCAATCTGGACTCCAAAGACAATTACGTTCGCAAATTCCAGATTTTGGGAAAGGCACTTGTCAACGACCCTTTTGCGATTGGTGTTTATATGGAGATGTTGCCTTACGTTGACGTACAGCGGGAAAACAAAAACGAAGGTGACTGGTTGCGGGAGATGTTTCTGTTGCCCGATGCACCGACCGCTCCGTTGCATGTGGTGATCGGCGTTCGCGACATGCTGGAGGGAAGATTTTCCGAAGGCCAGAGCCAGTGGATGCGGGCCAGTCGAACCAACCCGCAATCAGACCTGATGATCAATTTTTTCCTGCGGGGTATCGGTGAAAAGAACCCGGACCAGGCCGAAATCATCGCCAATCTGACATCCGTCGCCATCGAGATATTCCCGACACAAAGACAGCTTTATTTGACTCGCGCCGTCATGATGCAGAAAATGGAAAAATATCCCCAGGCCATCGCGGATCTGGAACATGTCCTCAGTGAATATCCGGAAAACATTGAAATCCTGAAGCAGATCGTGGAGGCGGTGCAGAAAACCGGTGATTCAGCCCGGGCGGCCGAATATCAGTCCCGACTGGACCAGGCCAAACAAAAGGCGGAAGAAGCCCAACGTGCCAGAGAAAACCGGTTTCAGTAAACCCCGTAGCCGTTCACGTGCCGGGGTCTGACGCGTTTTTCGGCCGGGCGAATTAAAAATTGGCCACCCATGTTCCGCCGAAAAACGGGTCTGCCCCCCCTAAAACATGGACATTATGTTATCGACCCGTCAACGCTTACAAACCCCGCCCCTGATTCAGACAAGTGTTCAAACTGCCTGTCGCGGGTGGTCGCCATGTTTCCACGTTTAACCTGCAGAATACCGTGACCCGCTCCAGTGTCTCTAACGGATTTTTTGTCATTCTGTCCCTGCTCGTGTTGCGCACGCTGGTCGGTTTTCATTTTTTTTCCGAAGGCATGGAAAAAGTCCGCTCCGGAAACTTCGATGCTTCCGGTTTTCTGCTGGCGGCAAACGGGCCCGCCGCACCCTTTTTCAGAAACATGGCCGATGATCCCGACCATTCCCTGCTGTTGTGCGTCGATACCACGGGCATTGCAATCGATGACATGCGTGGCGAATCGGAGGACTCCGCCAGCGATACCGGAAACACCTCCGCGACCGGTTCGAACAGTTTTACATCCACATCCCTGTCCGATTCCGCTGCCAGCCCGGACAATCCACCCAGAATTAGCGTCAGCTCACTGCGGACGATAGCGATCTGGAACGATTTTGCCGACGAGTGTGCCAGCCACTATCGGTTCGGCGATGCTGAACTGGTCGGAAAATTGCAGCGGGAACGCGAAACGCTGGCCGAAAAGATCCGATCCGCGCGCCAGGCAGGCGATCGCTCGGTCGATACCGCGGCACTGGAATTCCGCCGCGCCGCTGCCGAACAGGAAATTCTGGCCATCCGTACACAACCGGACGATCTGCGTTCGATCGTAGAGACCCACGGAGCCGAATTGCAGGACTGGTTGGCAGAAAATCGCACCGAACTGATCGAACATTTCGCGACTTCCCACAGAACCGGGGGTTTTGATCGCGACCAGCCTGCGCCCGGGCAGACAGCAACCGAAGTCGATTCCCTTCGGAAACAGCGCGATGAAATTGCTGCCAGTCGCCAGAAAAAAGCTGCTGGCTGGTCGGCGGAAGTTCGTGAAATCTGGAATTCGTTTGAACATTCCGTCAACGGGCTGCGCGTCGATGAACAGTCGATTCGCACTCCTGTTCCGCTGCATCGTCCCCACGATCAACCCGCCAGCGCTATCAAGTGGATCAACCGGATCATTCCCCTGTTCGATGTCGCCGTCGGGGTGATGCTGGTGCTGGGGCTGTTCCCCCGACTGGCAGCGCTGGCCGCGGCCCTCTTCCTCGCGTCTGTCGTTGCAACTCAACCGCCCTGGATACCCGGGACTGCCGATACCTGGCCGCAAACGCTGGAGATGGTGGCGATGCTGGTCCTCGCGACCCGTGTGGGTTCGCAGATTCCCGGACTGGGCTGGTTACTGGGCAGCTTCCGGAAGAAACCTCCGTTGCGGCTTCCCCCGGCAGCCGACGCCATTTGAAGCCAGAAAACACTCCTTTTTTTCCTGTTAACGAAAACAATCCGCCATGATGAGCCTGACACCCGAAGAAAAGAAAATCGGCGCCGACAACTATTATTCCGCCGTGACCGAGTATGACCGGGTCAACCGCCGCGATTTTCTGAAACGCTCGATCGCCGCGGGTGGAGTCACCGCCGCCGGAATCGGAGCGCTCTATTACGGCTATGAAAAACCACGCAGCCCCCTGCGTGTCTGCGTGATCGGAACCGGAGACGAAGGAAATGTCCTGATCGGTGCCCTCAATCCGGACTATGTCGAAGTCACGGCGCTCTGCGACATTCGTCCCTCCAGTATCCATCGCGCCTGGCATGGTGACTGGGCCACGCCGGGCACACCGGCCGTGCGTCCGGGTTTGCTGAAGGTCTACGGATGGCGCGACGAATCGGCCGCCCAGCGCAGCGTCAAGGTCTATCGCAACGGCTGGGAAGAAGCGATTCAGGACCCCAATGTCGAAGCCGTCATCATTGCCCTTCCCCTGCACCTGCACGCTCCGGTTGCCATCGCGGCCATGAAAGCCGGCAAACATGTCCTCTGCGAAAAGCTGATGGCCCACAGCGTGACCCAGTCCAAACTGATGGCGCGGATGGCAGCCGAAACCGGTCGCGTTATGGCGATTGGCCACCAGCGGCACTACAGCATCCTCTACGACAACGCCGTAAACCTGATTCGCTGGGGACTGCTCGGCGAACTTCATCACATTCGGGCCCAGTGGCATCGGGGCAACCTGCCAGGTCGCGATACTTGGTGCCCACCGTTGCCGGGCGGCGAACTGGTACGCGGCGGTGGCGGTGAGATGGTCGACCAGATCGTCCGGGAGCTGGGTGACATGCAAAAGGAATTGAATGATCCCGCAACTCCCAGCTCCACGAGGAACTTTCTGCGCAAACGCGTGCTGCAGTGGCAGGCCATGGATGCTGACAGACTGGTCGACGCCGCCCGCCACGGCTACCTCGACGATCCGCAATACTATCGCGACGGCCGCAACCGCTCGGCGCTGGAGGAACTGATTCGCTGGCGGTTGTGGGACCGGACCGGCGGTGGGCTGATGGCCGAACTGGGCAGCCACCAGCTGGACGCAGCGGGAATTTTTGTTTCGGCCCTTAGCAGGGAAAAAGGCAAAAAAGTCCATCCGCTGACAGTTCACGCCATCGGCGGAAGACACCTGTTCGCGCGCGACCGCGATGCCGAAGACCATGTTTACTGCATGTTCGAGTATCCGGGACAGGGTTACGACTACGATTTCGACGTGGGCTATCGCGATACCGTTAACCAGCTGCCCGACCCGCAGACCGGCGTTCCTGGTTACGCCAGTGATGACGAAAAGAAAGTCGTTGTGACTTATTCGTCAATCAACGGAAATGGTTTTGGCGGGTATGGTGAAGTCGTCATGGGAACCAAAGGCACCTTTGTTCTGGACCGGGAATCCGAGGCGTTGCTGTATCCCATGGACGGTGCCAAAGCCTCGGCCGGTGTCCGTCACCGCGACGGCAAATCCCCCGTACTCGACACTGCGGCCAGCGGCAGCTCGGCCCCCGCCGAAGCGGCCGAAGGTGGCGATGTCAGCCGCGGCTACCGCGAAGAAATCGAACACTGGGCCTGGTGCATCC
>JBGSVU010000843.1:0-10805 GCA_041752775.1 Pirellulaceae bacterium
ATCTACGATGACGATCTCTGGTTGCGAATCCGCGCGGCCACGGTGCTCGCGGTCATTGGCCAGGCCGCGTTGCCCGCATTGCCCGAGATGCTGGAGATAGCCGCCCGCGGTCCATCGCCCGCCGACCCGCGCGGAATGGAACAGCGGTTTGTTTCTTCCGCCATCTTTGCGAAAATGCTCCCCCGTCTGGAGTCGCTGGAAGGTGTGGATCGCGACCAGTTGCGCCATGCCATTGCCCGGGGCCTGTTGAATCAGGACGGACATGTTCGCAGCGAGATCAGCAACGCTTTTGGCCGCCTCAGTTACGAAGAACTTCAGCCACTTCTGCCCGCGGTACTGGAAGCGATCGAAAAACCCGCGCCCAGTGGCGAGATGTTCGCCGACGGCGTGCGAATCAACGGGTTGAAGGTCTTGGCCACACACCACATTCTGGAAGGGATGCAGGCCAGTGCCGATTACCTCAGAACACAGAACCCCTGGGCCAGCGAGCATCGCACGCCAGAAATTCTCTCAATCTTCGACCACTACGGTGCGGAAGCCCGGCAGATCGTGCCACACCTGCGAGAAACCGCCGCCATTTTCGACAGAGGCGAACCCGATTTCCCCAGGCGGTTGAGCGCACAGAAAGCCGAGGCCGTGCGCGAAGCCATCGCAAAAATTGAGGCCGCTCAGAACCGGCCTGAATTAAAACGACTGAATTGACAAAACGGCGGGCATTACGCGACATCCATGAACGAACGCGAAATTTTCCTGGCTGCACTTGCAATCGAAAATGCCGCTGAGCGCCGTTTGTATCTCGATTCAGTCTGCCCGGATGGCGACCCCGTTCGCAAACGAATCGACAGGCTGCTGAAGGCCCACACGCGTCCCCAGGATGCGATCGACCGGGTTGCCGGGTACATCGCCGGACAGACCTTCGAAACGGACATCGCCGACTCGACCGAAATCGACAAAGATCCGGTGGTGGGCTCGGGCCCTCACGCCCTGCTGCGCCAGGCACTCGGCGATCTGTTTCTGCCTCCCGAACCGGACCTGGTGCGGCCTGGTAAAACGGCTTCAGTTCCCCCCGGCACGACCCTCGACAGATATCAGATTGTCGAGCGGATCGGTTGTGGCGGAATGGGAGAGGTTTACCTGGCCCGAGACACAAAACTGGATCGCAACGTTGCGCTCAAACTGCTGGCGCCGCGGCGGACGAACGACTCCATGTGGTTGCAGCAGTTTCGTCGCGAAGCCCGTTCGGCGGGTGGCCTGAATCATCCGAACATCCTGACCATCCACGAAATCGGAGAAGCGGGTGGAATCCACTTCCTTGCGACCGAGTACGTGGACGGGATGACTTTGCGACAGAAAATTTCCCTCGCCCGCCCTACTCTGGACGAAGCGGTCGATTACACACGGCAGATCGCGCGGGCACTGGTCGCCGCCCACGCTGCCCATATCATTCACCGCGACCTGAAACCGGAAAATCTGATGATCCGCAGCGATGGGCTGTTGAAGGTCCTCGATTTTGGGCTGGCCAAAAATATTGCGAACGACAACTGGCCGGAACAACCTGCCGACTCGTCCCGCTATTCATCCAGCCCCGGGATCATCATCGGAACGGTGACCTACATGTCCCCCGAACAGGCGCGCGGCAAGCCTCTGGATTTGCGTACCGACATTTTCAGCCTCGGCATTGTGCTGTACGAATTGCTGACCGGGAAAGTGCCGTTTTCTGGCGAGACGACCAGCGACGTCCTCGCCGCGATTCTCGAACGTGAACCGGGGCCTCTGGCGGAGTTGGCCGGCGGCATTCCCGAAGGAATGGACAAAATCGTTCGCAAATGTCTGAACAAGGACCGGGACCAGCGTTACAGTTCGGCTGGCGAATTTCTCAGTGAGCTGAACCTGATCCAGCCCGGCGGAGCGACTGGCGAGCTCGTGCAGGGCCGAGGCCCGGGAATTTCCGGACCGTCAGGCTGGCACCCTGAACCTGACGACATTCCGACGGTTCGTTACGCCAGGAGCGGCGATGTGAATATCGCCTATCAGGTGCTGGGTAAAGGCGAGATCGATCTGGTTTTTGTGATGGGCTGGGTTTCCCATCTGGAAATGTTCTGGAGAGAACCCTCATTTGCAGGGTTCCTCAAACGGCTGGCCACATTTGCCCGCCTGATCCTTTTCGACAAACGGGGAACAGGGCTTTCCGACAAGGTGCCGATCGACCAGCTGCCGACGCTGGAACAGCGAATGGACGACGTCCGCGCGGTCATGGAAGCCGCCGGTTCGCAGCGGGCTGTCCTGTGCGGGATCTCCGAGGGAGGCCCGATGTGTACGCTCTTTGCCGCAACCTATCCGGAAAAAACAGTCGCCCTCGCAATGATCGGATGTTACGCGCGCCGGTTGTGGGCGCCCGATTATCCGTGGGGACCGAGCGACGAACATCGGGAACATTTTTTTGACGAGATGCGTCGCGACTGGGGCGGCCCGGTTGGCATCGACGACCGCGCGCCCAGCAAGGCTCACGATCCGCAGTTCCGGAACTGGTGGGCCAGTTACCTGCGGATGGGAGCCAGCCCCGGAGCGGCACTGGCCCTGACGCAAATGAATGCGCAAATCGACATCCGTCCGATCCTGTCCTCAGTCCAGGTTCCGACGCTGGTCATTCACCGGACCCACGACCGGTGTCTGCTGGTTGAAGAAGGCCGGTTTCTGGCCAGCAAAATCCCGGGCGCGAAGTTCGTCGAGCTGCCGGGCGACGACCACCTTCCGTTTGTCGGCGACCAGACAGCGATCCTCGACGAGATCGAGGAGTTCCTGACCGGTGTTCGCCACGCACCGATGGTCGATCGCGTGCTGGCCACGGTGCTGTTCCTGCAATTTGAGCCTGATGGCAGTGAATCCGGGAACGCAGAGCCTTCTTCCGGAACGGACAAACTGTTTCATTCTCACGTCGTGCGCGAAGCGGAACTGTTTCGGGGGCGGAATATCTCGTTCCGCGATCATTCCGTCGTGGTCACATTCGATGGTCCGGCCCGGGCAGTTCGCGCCGGGATGGCCATCAATGAAACGGCCAAACGGATCGGCATCTCACTGCGGACCGGAGTTCACACGGGTGAATGCGACTGGGTCAACGATTCTGTCAGCGGAACCGCGGTTGAACTGGCCGGGCTGGTGGCCCGCAATTGTCCGCGCGGCGAAGTGCTGGTCTCCAGCACGGTCAAGGACCTTGTTGTAGGTTCCGGCCTGAGGTTCGAGCCGCACCAGAAAATTGACGTGCCCCGTCTGGCTGGCGAACTGAACCTGTTTCGCGCGGTCCGATAGCCCTGCCCTGCCCGAGTGCCGACAGTGCGACGTTTGAGCGAAACGATCAGGCAGTACCGGTTCCCTGAAGGCGGGGACCCGACGGGCGCTGTGTCCGATCGGCCGCCGCGGCAAAGTACAAACGCCGATTTGCCAGCAATATTCTGGAACAAATTCCTGCAGATTTTCGCTATAATCAGAATCATGGATTCCAAGCAACTGGCCAACCAGGTACGCGAGCAGGGCGTTGACGTTTTTCAAAGGATGTTTCGGGCCGTGGAACTTGTTCAGGAACGATTGAACCGGGCCTGCGCTGCCTTGCGGACCGCAAATGTTCCCTACGCCGTGATCGGCGGCAACGCGGTTGCGGCATGGGTGGCAACCATCGATGACGGCGCAGTACGGAACACCCGCGACGTCGATCTGCTGCTGGCCGAGGAAGACCTCGATCGGGCCACCGGGGCCTTGCAGGCGGCCGGTTTCGTACGCGACTCGGTAATGAACCTGATTGTTTTTCTCGATGGCCCCGACGGGAAACCGAGTCAGGGTTTGCATATTCTGCTGGCCGGCCGAAAGGTCAAACCGGAATACGCCAGTCCCACCCCCGGCCTCCAGCAAGTCGTCGAAATTAACGACAAGCAAATCGTCGAGTTACAGGCGCTTGTGGAGATGAAACTGAACAGTTACCGCGACAAGGACCGAACCCACCTGCGCGACATGATTCAGATCGGCCTGATCGACGCCACCTGGCCGGATCGTTTCCCGCCGCAACTCGGCGAGCGCCTCCAGGCCCTGCTCGACGACCCGGACGGATAGGCGTTTCGTCTGCAGCAGCCAGCTACCAATCTTTTCGTCCAGCGAGTCAAGCTGGCTGCGGCGCCGGGAAAGAAGCATGACTCCTGCGATTTTGCCGTATTGAGAAAAGTCCTGTTCTGTGCAACAGGTTGCGAGCCGAATCACAGATCACCCAGTTGTTCACGCAATCGGCGAAGAACGCGGCTGCGGGCCTGGCGTATCGTGGCAGCGGTCATGTCCAGCTCGTCGGCGACAACGTCCGTCGACTGGCCCACCTGCTCCACCACGCCGCCGGGCGGACTTTGAACGCAGTTAGCCAACAGCCCAAATTTTTGCCGCCTGGAAATTGAGAATTCAGGCACCCCGGAAAAGGTGCCGGCCTTCATGTTAAGAATTCTCCACAATCGTTGCCGCCGAAATATGGTACGAAAGCGGGAACGGTTTTCGGTTGTTGAAACTGTTGGAGGTGGCAGATTTCCTGAACCCGGTCACGGCTGCGCGTCGCTTCTTCATTGGCAGACAGCCGAACTGGGTTCCCGACAAAAGCCCCGCCGTGCGAAATTCGTGGACGTTGAAAGAGCACAGCACGATGAAGAAATTTCCCATACACACGACCGGCACCATTGAGCTCGACGCACTCGGGAGACGACCGGAATGGGGGCTGGCGTTCAGGAAAAAACAAAAGGTCTTCCCACGCTGCAATACTGATTTGTCCACGGCCGTTCCCGGAGCGGGGCGCGGATTTTTTTACCGGGTTTGTTCGGTGCTTCTCCTGGTTGTCGCTGACGTGCCCGGGGCTATGGCTCAAAGGCCAGCCGATTCAGACTGGTCGGCGAATGCTGTTGTGGCCGAAGGAAGCCAGTTTGCGCTGACCGGTGTGGGTGCAGCCCAGGGCGTATCGATGATCGACGGGTTTATCTATGTCTATGGAGACGCGACCCGATCTGAAAGAGGTACCGGGGTAATCTCTGAACTGGATGCTGATTTGCAACCCACCGGCAGAACACTGCTGTTGAATCGTGGGGGACGCCCCCTGCTCGATCACCCCACCGGATTGACCAGGCATCCATCACTGGGATTTTTCATGGGCAACACCTCGTCTCAAAAGGCGAAGATTTTCCGTCTGGACTGGGATCGCGCCTGGCGGGATGGCAACCTCGACAATGCCGTGCTTGCCGTGATCGACGATGATGCCGCGATCAATGGCTGTCGTCCTGAATTTGTCCGCTTGGGCGACCGGGACCTGTTGGCCACGGCCGATTATGGCGATGCGCGGCCGGAAGTGCGACTGATGGATGTGGAGGCAATGCTGAAACATGGCCGGACAAGTGCACCAGGAGTTGTCACAAACCGGTTTCTTGCCGGACCTTTCAATCAGACTCTGAGCTTCGATGCGACAACTGGCGACCTGCTCTGCGTCCAGAACGTGGTGGAAGGTCTGGGGTGGCAAATCGAGCGACTGGACCTTGAAAAAGCCGTAGCGGATGGACGCGGATGGGGCCCGGAAGTGCTTCTTGAACGGCTGGTTCTTTTTCCTCACAGTGAGCTGGAGGGTTATTGCCAAATGCCCGGACAGCGATCGCTCTGGATTACTTCCTGGCCGCGAAACAATCTTACTTTGGGGAAAATCCGGAAAGTGCCCGAGCGAATGTCGGCGGCGGGGGAAATGCAAATCAGCCCACTGGAGTTTTCCGCAGAACGGACACCCTGACCCTGCGTTTCCAGAGAAAACATTAAGATTGGGTTAACGCCGGATTTGCCGGAGCCATTCAGGCTGGCTGCCCAGTCCGCGCCGGGGTCAACGAAAGGGAGTTCCGCGGCATCCGTCACGTTATCAATCTTTGAATCTGACGGGGAACCGGTTACAACATCCGGGAAGACTACGTTAACCAGGTTCAAGGGACTGCCGAGTGGTCAAGAAAATTTTCGTGCTGGATACCAACGTCATTCTGCACGATTCCCGGTGTATCGAAAATTTCGACGAACACGATGTCGTGATTCCGGTCACCGTCCTGGAGGAAATCGACCAGTTCAAGCGGGGGAATGAGGACATCCATTTTCAGGCCCGTCAATTCATGCGGGCTCTGGACTCTTTGACCGGTCCGATCCTTGAGAAGCAGGGAGTCACCAGGGGACCAGGCCTGGGGAGTTTGCGAATCGTCTGGGCGCCCCGGCTGGAAGAAGAAATCAAGTCCGTATTCATGAAAGACCTGCCCGACCATCGCATTCTCAATGCCGCGATGGCGATGCAAAGGGAGAATCCGGACCGCCCCGTGGTGCTGGTATCCAAAGACATCAATTTGAGGATGAAAGCCAAGTCCCTCGGGTTGACCGCCGAGGATTACGAAGCGGACAAGGTTGACAACATCCATGAGCTCTACACGGGAAAGCGGCTGATCGAAGGTGTCGACTCGGCGGAAATTGAACCCTTTTTTCACGCGGCCGTTGTGGAAGAGAGTCTGGTGCCGAGCATCTCCAGTCCGGTTGCAAATTAAATTTTTGTATTCAAAAACGGCTCCAAATCCGCCCTGTTGACCTATCTGGCCGGAACACGGTCTTTCGCGCGGGTCAACAAGGTCTCGGCGTACGGCATTCAGCCGCGCAATGCCGAGCAGATCTTTGCCCTGCGGGCCATTCTCGATCCCGACATCAAGCTGGTTTCGCTGGCCGGCAAGGCGGGAACCGGCAAAACGCTCCTGGCGCTGGCCGGAGCGCTGGAGACCGCTTCCCGGTACGAGCAGATTCTGCTGGCACGTCCGATCGTTCCGCTCAGCAACCGCGACCTCGGCTTTTTGCCAGGAGACATCCAGGACAAACTCGATCCTTACATGCAGCCGCTGTTCGACAACCTCAACGTCATTCGTCACCAGTTTGGAAAAAATGAACAGTACAGCAAACGAATTCAGGAAATGCTGGACGAGCAAAGGCTGGTGATCACGCCCCTGTCGTACATTCGCGGCCGCAGCCTGCAAAAGATGTTTTTCATTGTGGACGAAGCCCAGAACCTGACGCCTCACGAGGTCAAGACAATTATCACCCGCGCCGGGGAAGGCACCAAGATTGTTTTCACCGGTGACATGCACCAGATCGACCAGCCCTATCTGGACGCACTGTCCAACGGACTCAGCCATCTGATCAATCGCATGAAAGGCCAGCCGCTATATGCCCACATCACTCTGGAAAAAGGTGAGCGGTCGCAACTCGCCGATCTGGCCAGCGAGTTGTTGTAATTGCGGAGCCTTGCGAGGGTGTCTGGAGATCCTGAATGTCGGACAGGATTTCCCCTGATTCGCTCCGATACCAGACCCCGATTCCGGAACTGGGTTTCTCACTGGACGTTCACCGTGGTGTCTGACGCTCCACCGTGCGGTCAAATCAGCCGGCGTCTGGCAAACTGTTTCCGCAGGTCTTTGATCGCGCGTAGCCATAACATGCGGCAGGCCGGTTCGGAGCGCTCCATGATGGCCGCCACTTCTTCATAGCTTTTGCCCTCGATCGACCGAAGCATCACAACTGTTCGCTGGTCGGCCGGCAATTCGGCCATGCAGTCGGCAACGGCAATCAGCATTTCATGCCGGTCCGCGGAATCGCTGGGTGTCGAGATCTGTGAAGCCAGCGCTTCTTCGATGGCGACCGACGACTGGTGCATCGCCTTCAGCCGGTCGAGGGAAACTTCCCTCCGCACCGACCGCTTCTGCGCGCTGACATGAAAATCGACCGTGCGGTTCACGTTGTTCAGCAGGATCGTCTTCAGCCAGGCGACCATCTCCGCTTCGGTGGTGCCACGAAACTGGCCGATGTCGCGGGTCGCATCCAGCAGCGTTTCCTGAACGATGTCGGACGCACCGACCCGGGCCTGAAGCCACTGACCCAGCTGGACTTCGGCCAGCATTCGCAGGTAATTCTGGTACTTGCCAATGGCGGCGCTCAAATCAGGAGTTTGGCCGGATTTCTCGTTCATAAAATGATGGGCCGGATAACGGAAACGGCGCAACGCGTTTTTCTGAAACCTTTATCCCTGATTCTATTGGCATCGCCCGGCCAGCGGTTGTGGGCTGTTTGGCCCCGACAATCCTGTTGGGCCGCGGTTTGCCCACCAGGACGCCCGGCACGAACAGGGGCCGACAAAATTTTTTCTTCATTGCGCCTGCCCTGTTTTCGGGCCAATCCGAATGATGAGACACAAGGACAGACAAATCAGTAACTGGGGGAGTCCGGATTTGAGATTATGGATTGCAGGTGATTCATGATTCTTTTGAGAAGAGGTGACCGGTTGCCGGTGGTCGGTGTCGTTCAGCGGGCTTTGCAGCTGCAACAGAGTGAGCCATTGGCGAATCAGGTTGACGGCAATCGCAATGAAGAGTTGTTGCAAATCGATGGCCATTTTGGATCCCGGACACAGCAGGCCGTCAGGGATTTTCAGCGATCCCACAGGTTGCCGGTGACGGGCGAAGTCAATTCGGTCACCTGGGTCCGGCTGATGAACAACAGGCCCGCCGGGATCGCCAGCTGCATTGACTGTGTTCACCACAGCGTGCCCTACTTGCCAACGTCACAAACACCACGCATGCATTCCCTGCATGATGGTCCCGACATTGTTCACGAGTTTCTGGCGAATGGAAGAATTTCCCGGACCATCGAAACGGCCATCATTCCCATCCGGCTGGGTGAAGGCCTGCGGAAGATTCGCCAGGAAGTCGATCGGGCCTGCGAGCGGCTTGGGCCGCTCATTCTGCTCCGGTTCTTCGGGCATGGCCGACCGGGCGTCGTCGGTGCCGGAATTGGAACTGGAAACGCGGCCACGCTGGGTTCCAGTTATCTCGGCGGTGGTGGTGGAGGGGTTGCGACGTCGCAACAGGCCCAGTCGTTCCTGCGCGACCGCTCCGAACGGGCGATTTCGCTTTACAACTGGCGACATGTTGAAAACTATCTTGGCGGCATGCGGCATATTTTTCACTGGTCTGGATCGGTGGAGTTTCATGGATGCCATGTCGCTGGTTCGGAAGATGACGGACGGCAGCAGGGCATGCAATTGCTGAACCGCGTCACGGAGTTGTGGGGCGTGCCGGTGACCGCTGCTGTTGCGGCACAAAGGGCCGGATCGCATGCCCAGAATCTGAGGTTCGAGGGCGCCACGACGACGGTGGTTCCAGGTGGGGGCAGCCTGGCGATGTGGACCAGCACGCATTGCTCGCGATTTTCCTGAACGCGGCCGCCGATTTCGTTTCTGGTGATGTCCGGAAAAATTTTTCCGGCGTTGCCCCTGGCCCACATCGGTCACAATCCCGCATGGGACTTTGGACTGAGATTTCAGGTGACCGGACTCCTACCGAACTGGCCACCGCCGGCCGACAGACCACTTTTTAAAAAAGCCTGCCCGGTTGGCCGTTTTCGGCGCAGTTCAGAATGATCACGTTGCGCCGTCCCTGAATTCGTGCCAACGGACTGGCGTGGCATTTTTTTCAGATGGAGCGCCAGCAGACCGTTGTGGTTTTCATTCCCGGATTTCTCGCACGGCATGCCCGGAATCGTGAACCGAAAGCCATCCCAGATCCCTTCAAAAATGCCAAGGAATCCAGCATGAAAACAAGAGACGACTCCCACTCATTGTGCCGCCCCATGATCCGGGCTGTCGGCGCAGGAATAGCCGTCATGGTATTCGGTGTCTGGCAGGCACCGGTTCAGGCCCAGACGAATTTCTTCTGGAATAACCCGACTTCAAACGGCAACTTGTACAATCAGGCGGGCAACTGGACGCCCAGCGGTGTTCCCACATTGGGCCACACCGCCCAGTTTACCCTGTCAGGCAGCTATGAGGTTGCCTGGAACGCTTCGACGGGCAACACCCAGACCCGCTACCTTCGGGTCCAGTCAGGAACGGTAACGTTTGTGAGTGAATCCGGTCATTGGAGTCACACTGTGGCACAGCCCCTGTTTGACACAAATACAATCATATCGGACGGAGGTCATCTGATACTGGGGAAACCCGCCAGTTCCTTTGACCTGACAACGACCCTTTTTTCCATCAATCAGGCGGAACTGTCTGTTCGGAACGGCAGCCATTTGACCAGCGGGACGACATCTATTGGTGCCGGTGCCGGACTGCCAGGCACTTTGACGATTGAATCTGGCAGCAGCGCCAGTTTTTCAACAGCCCTGAGACTGGGGACCAGTGCAGGTTCAGAGGGAGCGATACTGGTTGCCGAAGGATCGACGCTGGCAATTGCACCGTTCACGAACTTTGAGATAGGTGGCCTTGGCCGTGGTTCCATCGAGGCGTCAGATGGTTCGCTGATTACGTCGAGCGGCTTTACAGCAGCCCAGGCAACTGGTTCAGAAGCGTCGATTCGACTGCAGAGTGGCGCCCAGTGGAACGATTCGGCAACGGCAACCATCGGCGCCAGTGGAGCCGCATCGGTTGTCATTGAGGGTGGAGGACAATTTCAAACCGCAGCCGCGGAATTCGGAAGAAACACCGGGGGCTCGGCGATTATTTCCGTCACCGATTCCGGTTCGCTGCTCACGGCCTCCAATACTCTGGCACTTGGTTTCGATGGGACGGCAATCCTGAATGTCTCGGGCGGTGCAACGGTTTCTGCCGCGGGTATCTCAATTGGACTTCGCAGCGGTTCCTCGGGGGTGGCCACCTTGACGGGAACCGGAACCACCATGAGTGGCCCGATTCGGGTGGGTGACAGCGGCAAGGGAGACTTGCAGATTCTGGA
>JBGSVU010000844.1:0-19493 GCA_041752775.1 Pirellulaceae bacterium
GCGAGATCACCATCTCTTTCCGGTCAAAGTTGAAAACATGCCAGTGGTTTGGCATCAGGCAATAGCTGAGGGTACGCATCGGACGTTTCTCACGCGTCTCCGCAATGATTCATTCGAAAGCAATGCAGTCGGCATCCTTGAAGAAAAGCCGACCTCGACCCACACCACGGTTGAGAACATGGTAGACAAGCGATCCCGGGGCTGTGCGGGCTGTTCTGGGCATCCAGAAAGTCTACCACTTACAAGCATCGAACAAGACTGGAACTGTTCCCGTTTCTTCGGCAATCCCTGGGCATTCTTGTTTCACAGGCTGATTTGTTGACCCCTGCTGTCCAGTAGGCTAACCTGGGGGCACTGATTTTTCGTCGATCCGCACAGGAGTGATTCCAGCATGTCAAGAAAGCTCAATGCCTTTTTGTTTTGCCTGCTTGCGTTTGGGACTACCGCTGCGCTGGCCCAGCCCTCGTACCAGATTATCGCCGTGACTCAGGCCGGCCAGTCCTCCAGCAACGTCCAGGGTATTTCATGCAATGGACAGTTTGTTGTCGGGACGTCGAACGCGACTGCTGTTTACTGGACTCCGACGGGAGGGACTGTGGCCATGCCAGGAATTCCAGGCCGGAATTTCCAAAGTCCACAGGGCATCAACAATTCCGGTGTCGGAGCCGGATTTGGAACGACAACAGTTTTTGGATCGAGTCCACTTCCGGGAACATGGAATGCAGTGGCAGGTACTTCGGCAGCGTTGCCGGCGCCTGCGGGAACAGCTTTGGGAAGGGTTTACAGCATCAATGATTCCGGAATGATGGTAGGTTCCGGCAATGGAGGTTCCGTGGAAAGGGCTGCGGTCTACACTTCCGGTTCTGCCAGCTATTTTACGCAGTTGTTTCTGGATGGCGCGCCGCTTACCCAGGCCTATGGTGTGAGTAATTCGGGGCGTGTGGTTGGTGCGGGTCTGCACGCATCCAACGCGGCCGTCACGCGAGGATTTTTTTTCGATCCCGGGGACACGATTGCGACCGACATCGGAGCCCTGACATCCCTGGGACACAACAGCGCGATCGCATTTGATGTTTCCGGAGACTACATCGTCGGGTCCAGTTCGCTCAATTCGGGAAGCGGTCTGACGCCAATGATCTGGCAGGACGGAGTCGGCATGTCGGCGATTCCCTACGTGGCCGGTACAACGCAGGGTTCGGCTCGTGGCGTCAATGCCAGTGGTTGGGCGGTCGGTACAATGTCAGCGGCAACAGCGATCCCATTCCTTTTTAACGGATTGCAGTCGTACCGCCTGCAGGACTTGCTCACCAATCCGGCGGGTTGGGACTTGATCGGTGGGACTTCGAATGCCGCGTTTGCCATTGCCGACAACGGAACAATTGTGGGGCGTGGTTTGTTCAACGGCCAAATCACAGGATTCGTCATGATTCAGGCCATTCCCGAACCTGGCGTGGCCGGTGTGATTCTGTTTGTGGGGACTTTGATCTTTGGAAGCCATCGCCAGCGACGGTTTCGCGGGAGGCGGCGAGGTGGCGGCGACCCTGATTGACGCAACGGCCTTGCGAAGGATCGGTCCGGTGCGGGCGATGGTTTACGCCCCGAAAAGCGAAACAGGCAACGCAAATGGTTCAAGATCTTTGTTCAGCGGTGTCCACATGATGCGCGCCTCGGCGCGTGGCGATTTGCTGCAAACGATCGCACCTGAAAGCAGAAACGTTTTCCATCAGACGCAATTAGTCCAGCGGTTTCTTCAAGCGGGCGACCCGGTACTCCGCGACTGGCCTCGGGCCAATAATTGCAGCCGTACTTTGATCCGCCCCGGACTTTGATCCGTTCACGCTTTGAATCAGTTTGTTCCACCGCACCTCCGGTCAATTCCACCGAATCGGTTTTCCGGAAAGCGTCGCGGCAAGCATGATCAACAACAACCCTGAGACCGGAATGAACACAATCGCAATGGGGATGAGCGCTACAACCAGCGCTACGAAAGGCAGACCTGCCAGGACCAGCGCGATACTCGCCACCAGCGCGCCCAAAGGCGCAGTGACAAGCCGTGCAAACTTCCGAAAACCACTGCCACCCGCGTAATAAGGTTTGCCGTACTGGCGAACCAGGAACAGCACCATTCCCGTGAGCACGATCCACGCCATCACACACGCGATCGCCCCTACGCCGATACGTTCGAGCGAATAGTCGTTGTGTCGCAGATTGCGCGCGACAAGAAATCCGGCCAGTCCGAAGAGAAACGATCCCAGCAAATTGGCCAGGCACAACCGGGTCATCGATCCGTAACCGCCAATCCACGCCCACGGCAAGAGCGGGCCCCCCAGTACATTTCGCCGGTCCGTTTTCCCTGTTGCTGTGGAGCGCAGAAGCAGTGCTCCAGTGAGCGTTGTCAGGATGACCGCAGCCGCAAAAATCATCACGGCCACACCCAGGGAAAACTGCCACTCCAGCAATGCAATCAGGGCGCAGGTGACCAGAAATTGAATAACTCCGACAGATCGACAAGTTAAATGCATAAGCCTACGATGACCTTTTCCCGGGAGAATCTGCAGCAAGGTGGAGTACGGCACGGTGACAAGAACGAGACGGCCAGCATCCACAGTCGGCGGGCGGTTCATCGCTTTTCTAATTCTGAGTGTAATCTCTTTCGCGATTTTTCTGGCGGGGCTGATTTTGGGTATCGAGCCGCGGCTGGCCATCGAACGGACCGGAGATCGTGTTTTTCGAGTTACTGTTTCCAACCTTTTTGCGGGGAAACAGTTCTATTCGAAGACCGTCGAAGGGGTTGGCGACGTCCGAACGGGCGATGCCGTTCGCGATGATCGCCGCGATTCGGCGGAAGAGATTCGGCGTCGCCGCCGCCAGAAACACCTCGATTTCTTTGGAAACGATGGCGCCAGGATCGGTTGGGATCGTGAAAGTGATTACGGCCTGGTCGATGAGTTCATACGAGGTCAGGAGCCGTCGCTGACGCTGGCGGCCCCGCTTCCCGCATTGCGCATCGCCGCTGCCTGGTTTTGCATTGGACTGGGCGTACTCAGTTTCATCGGTGCCATTCAAAGCAGCTTCTTCCCCAGGAAAAACGTTTCCTGAATGACTGGTCCGATGTCGCGACAGACATGTTTTTCATGAAGGGGTTACAACGAGCCCAACGCCAACAACTTTGGGAAGGAATTTGATCAAACTTGCCACGGTCCATGATGTGTTGGACGAGGATGGAAGTTTCCTGTCGAGCGGCTACTTGCGAACGTTCAGGTACCTGTCGGAGTCGATACCGATGGCCTCACACAGTTCACAGAAAGCAGCTTTCCTCAGGCTCCGTTCTGGGGTGTTGAAACGAAGGTAAAACGGACGCTGCTCCCAGTCAAAAGGCACCTCTGCTTTTCCGTGCAGGTACATTAGCATCCCGGCGAAATGTGCGAGCACGCCACTTTCCCGGTCCAGCAGGCAATGCAACAGCGCATCGATGATCGCCGGTGGATGAAACTGTTCAACCTCCCGAAGCGCCTGAGTCAGACCATGGTAGAAGTCAGCCGATCGAAGCGCCGCGACGACAAGCCTGGTACGCTTTTCTGAAGAAACCAGTTGCGGCGCATGTTCCAGGATCGCCATGACAACTGCGTGGTTCCCGTGATCGAGGGCAATTCGCAGTTTGTCAAACGCTTTGGGGGAATTCAGGGCCGCCAATGCTTCAACGTCGCGCCAGTCATCCACGGTCCTGCAAAGCAGAATGCGTTCCATTTCCGCCCGTTCTTCTGTGGTTGCGGATTGCAAGAGGCCCATGTCGTAGCCTACTCCCTCGCGCCAACGATCATAATTGATAGCCATACTCTCCCGAAATCGGTCGACGGTGCCAGACCGAATGGCGGAATGTGCAGCTTGCTGCGTCTCTGTTTTAAATCGTTCTGCGTCCGCCGCGCGCTGTCTTGCGGCCATCTCTTCCCGAATCGCATCCATGTCGGGTACCGGTTCAGGGGGCAACGGTGGTTCGAGGACGAAGAAATGCCGCTGATCGGTCGTGAATTCGCCGGAATACTGCGCGTTGTTCCTCGCATGGAAATCGACACCAGCCGTCGATACTCTGCGTTCGGTACTGGCTTGCCGGGCAAGTATCACCGATGCTCCACAGGGTGCCGCCGGAAAGCCATACTCGACAGACTGGATCGAATTGCCATCCCTGATTTCAGCTTCGACCAGTTTCCGCAGCTCCTCCGGGAACGTGGCAAGAATGCGCGCATACCCTGCAAAATCATTCTGATCGCTTGTCGGTTCGGTGTTGTGACTGCTATTCATGCGGTGGCAAAGCAGAGAAGGTCAAAGGCGAAGTCCCGTTCAGCAATATTTTACCCTTCGATTCGCCCAGGCCGTCGCGGATTGGTCCGCACCTTTCCGCCCAATACCAGCAGCAGGATTGTGTAGGCCAACAGAATTCCGAAGCCGCAGGGGACGGCCGAAGTGAAACCAATGTCACGAGCGGCGATCGGGCCCAGGACATGGTCGGGTTTTCCTGGCAGGAAGCGAACGTTTATCTGATCGCCCATTTTGGGTGCCATTTCGAAATGCCCGGATCCAAGTGTCGTGCGCCGCTGGACTCCGCCCGAATCGGGGAACTGAACGGTGACATTGTCCGGTAAAGGATGTGGAGGTGGGGGTTCCAATTCGACAACCACGGCAGGCACCTCGGCCACGGCATCCCATTTTCGCTGTAGTGATATCGCCCACCAGACCAGCATTCCTGCCGCGCAGACAAAGGCGAAGTGTAGCAAGGCCCTCGCTGGTTTTAGCGGAAACCGGACCGGTTCTCTTGTCTGGCCATCACGTTCACGAACTTCGGAAAGAGATTGCTGCTTTCTCGTCGACTGGGAACCCGTTTCGCGAACTTCGGAAAGTCGCTGTTGTTCTTTCGTCCATTGTCCGACACCATCCCGAGGCACATCCTTCGGATCACACAGATGAACGGTTGCGACCAGTCCCTCACGCAGAGTCATTCCCAGGCCAAACCTTTTGATCCAAAGGGTACCTCGCGCCAGCAGTTCGCGATTCAGTTCGGGCGACATGTTGCCACGAACTGGCTCAGCCCTCTGGTCGGGCGTCAAGTCATCGCGAGTCCAAAGCGTCTCTTTGCGAGAGACATTGAAGATGCCGATGATCTCGTAAGCCCGTTTGCCGATGACGGGAAGCGTTGCGAACCGGAGTCGTTCATCGTCAACTTCGATGTGAGTGAGAATTCGGGGAGACGATTCGGAAAACGTCAGTCGGGTCCTGATCAAGGGGCAGGACCAATGTACTGCGTGACCCGGGAAACGGGGATCGGTATCGATTCCGCGATCGACGAGCACTTTCTGAATCGCCATTAGTTCTGAGCCGAGCAAAAGTGGCCCCATTCCGGCCATCAGTTCGACTTGCCAAAAATCGTTGCCTGCCATGTACCGGTTCGCTTTCCAGTGATAACAATAGTGACGGCAATCCTGATCATTCAGGTACTTCGTTTCCATCAGGATCAATGAGGAAAGTTCGGCCGTCGACAGTTACCCGTGAAGTGCCGTGATCAAACGGTCTGGCGTAATCGTATTTCATTGGGATGACCAACCTGGCGTGCTCATCGACAAATCCGAAGCGTTCGTCCTGGCAGACCCGAATTCTCCTGACCTCAGGATCGTAGTAGCCGACATTGTCGAAAATCAGTCCAGTAATCTGCTTTCCGTCAAGATCCACAAATCCGCTCCTGTACTTTCCGTCCACCTGGTTGATCACCTGCCAGCACCATTCGCTTTGCGGGCTGACTTGGTCGTAGTTCAACTCAGCAACGGTATTTCCATCCGTCCCGATGATCCGGTGCCTTCCGTCCGACACGACCCATGCGCGGTCCTGATGGAACGACTCCGCGAATTCGAAACTGGCGTCGAAGGCTTTCTGAAATTCCGCGTTGATATAGAACCACGCGTCGTTGACGCAGACCCTAGCCAATCCGCATCGATGGGGCTCCGCATATTGAAACCCCCGGACACCTGCGAGCTCGTCTTCCGAACAGGGGCCGCCATCAAGGGGCACGAACAAAAACCTGTTTTCGAATTGAATCAACGCGAGCGTTCCTGAAATGTCGTTAACCAGCAGTCGCGAACTCAGCGGCACGATTTCGTCGCCGTTTGCATCAATGATCCCCTCGTAATAGACGTCGTCTTTGCGAGTGGAAATCTTTGCGAAACCAGATTCGTTGCGTGATTCCAGTTTGACAGCCGGAAGTTCTGACGGCTTCGAGCTGGATTTGCCTGTTTGTGAGTCATCCCTCAGCATAGCGCCCTCGTCCTGGTTACTGTTGGCTGACGATGGAAGGCCGCTGTTGCCACCACATCCCGGCAGCCATGCCGCCGCTATCAGTAACACTGTGCAAATGGTTCTCTGACCCATGAAGTTCCCGTCCAAAAGTCCGCGAGTGTTTTCCCAGTATTGCAAACACAGTCATCAGGCCATAGCTCAAAATTCGCGTCGGTCGTTTTTGGGGCGTTTCGGCAATGACTCATGCGACTGCCTGACAGTCAGCGTCGTCAGGAAGCAGGCCTTTCCTGACAACACCGCGATTGATCAACGGAATGACCACGCCCCCAAAAGCGACTCGCGCTGTCCTGGGGATGCCCCGAATCGAACACACATCACCAGATTGTCAACAACTGGACATGTCCCCTTTTCTTGCTCTCGCAACACGCTGTTAGTCCAGACGTTCGACATGTCCCTGTTATTTGCCAGGCTCCAGCCCCTGGGCACCGGACGTTAGTGGCAAGCGTTCCCGCCATTTGGCGGCCTGGTCGGGTTTTTCCGCCGCATCGTACAAATCCACGACTCGCTGAATCGAATCCTTCAGGAAATCCACGCCTGCGGCAGGGATCGTGGACGCTCTTTCTTCCATTCCCGAGTGACCGGACAGTAACAGCTGTTCGGCTTCTTCGTATTTTTGTTGACCCAAAAGTGACGCGCCCAGCAGGGATTGCGTACTGAAAGTGGTCCAGTCGTTGGGTGTCTCTCTCTGCCGCGTGGACAGGGCCGCGCGGATAAGGCGTTCCGCCTCGGAAAATCTGGATTGTTTCAACAGGTTGGTAGCCAGGAGTTTCGCAGCAGTTGCGGAGTTCACATCGTCCTCGCCGAAATTTTTAACCGCGTCTTCCCACGATTTGCGATAGCCCGATTCGGCTTTTTCGTATTGCCAGCCAATTCCCAGGTGGCATTCATCACGCTGTGAATCCACGCCAGTCGGGCAACGTTCAGTGGCGGGTGCCTGTCGAGTTTCTGGACGGCATCTTCCAGAATGGCAATGGCTTCTTCGATTCGTCCGGCGTCACGCAAATTCACACCAAGATTGGCCTGGACGTTAATCGTCAACGGATGGTCAGCTCCCATTTTGGACTGGTGCAGTGGCAGCAGTTTCTCGAAAAGCGGGACAGATTTGTCGAATTGCCCTGCCCGCCAGCAGGACGCCGCGAGGTTGTTCATCAGGTACAGTGTGTCAGGATGATCAGGCCCCATCAGCCTGTCCATGGGGACGAGCAGGTCGCTCATCATCTGCAGGCCTTTTTCGATTTCGCCGCTGGCGAGGTAGGCCTCTCCCAGTACCTGCATGGTCCGCATGGTACTTCGATGGTCGGGGCCCAGTCGTGCTTGCCTGCCAGCGAGAGTCTCTTCCAGAACGGGAATCGCATTGGCGGGTTGTTTGGTTTCCGTATAGTCCAACCCCAGGCTGTGCATGCTTTGCAATGTTAGCGGATGAGTTGGTCCCAACTGCTCCCGACGACCCGCGAGAGCTTCGACATACAGCAGAATCGACTGGTCGAGCTTCGCGGCCTGTCCATAAAGGTTGGCCAGATTGTTCATTGTGTTCAGGGTAAAAGGATGGTGGGTCGCCAGGACTTTGCGGGATCGGTCCAGCGTGTCGACCAACAGCGGCAAAGCCTGATCGAGTTGCCCCATTTCCATATACGCCATGGCAAGGTCATTGGTCGCAGCCAGCGTGGCCTGATCGTCGTCTCCCATTCTGGCACGTACCCGAGCCTCGGATTCGAGGTAGAGAGGCATGGCCTTTTCCATGTTTCCATACGCCTTGTAAGCGATGGCCAGATTGTTCATGTAACCCAGCGTATCCAGGTCGTCCATGCCACGCGTGGCTTTACTTCGTTCCAGCGTATCCACCAGCAACGCAATCGAATCCTCAGCGCGATCGGCCGCCCGGTAAGCCAAGGCAAGCTGGCTGGCAACATTCAGAGACTCAGGGTCGTCGGGCCCGGAGGTGGACTGAAAAGTTGCGAGTGCCTGTTCCAGTTGTTTCGTTCCATTGGCGTTATCACCCAGATCAGCCATCGCAGAGCCCAGCAGCGATTGCATTCGGGCAAGCGCTAGCGGGTTGGAGTCGCTCAAACTCTTCAATGAATCTGCTGTTTCAACCAGATTCCGGGCGAGGATTTGGCGGAGTGGCAAGCCCTCTTTTTCTTCTGAATAGGGACTGAGGTTTTTGAACACTCCTGCCAGGGATGCCGTGGCTTTTTCGAGCTGTTCGAGTCTTTGGCGTGCCGTTTTTTCGTTCAACGCGGTGATCTTCCGTTGTTCGACTGCTTCCCCGGCGTTGACACTTGCAAGCTCCTGTTGCTTCTTCGCTTCGACTTCGCTCGCCTCGGCTGCCAGTTTCACCAACCGCTCGCCTTCGGCCCGCTCCGCCGCGGCTTGCCGGGCCAGCTCTTTTTCTGCGACCTCGCGAATCGCGATTTTTTTCTGTTTGCGTGCCTCGACCAAAACCCAGGTCGTGCCAACGATTCCTGCCAACAGGGCTATTGCAACGAATCCTGCCGCAGTCACGGGCCCCCGGTTGCGGCGGAGAAATTTCCCCAAACGATATCGGGTACTGGGAGGACGGGCTTCGACGGGTTCATCGTTCAGATAACGCTGAATCTCTCTCGCCAGGCCGTTCGCAGTTTCGTAACGTCGGTCTCGGGCTTTCTCCAGGCACTTCAGAACGATCCAGTCCAGTTCTCCACGGAGCAGAGCCGTTAGTTTGCGCGGCTCCGTCTGCCGCAGCGCCGCCATCGTGGGAAGCGATTCGTCGGTCGATAGCCGCGTCGAGGGTTTCGATGGTTCCTTCTCCCGGATGATCCGGACCATCTCGTTGAAGGCCGCCTGTCTGAGTCGAACCGAGTCGATGGGGCGCAAGCCGGTCAGCAATTCGTACAGCAGGACTCCAAGCGAATAGATGTCGGAACGGGTATCGACATCGACTCCGGAGAATCCCGCCTGTTCCGGCGACATGTACTCCAGCGTCCCAATAACGGCACCGAACTGGGTCGCAAGTGTGCCCCCGGTCAACTTGCCGCCGGTTGCCTTGGCTACGCCGAAATCGATGACTTTGGGTACCGGCTTTCCATCGATCATGGTGACCAGAATGTTGGCTGGTTTCAGGTCGCGATGCCCGATGCCTTTCTGGTGCGCGTGCTGAACGGCATGACAGACCGGTATGAACAATTCCAGTCGCTCATGCGGAGAGAGCTTTGCGTTGTCACAGAATTTGGTGACCGACAGGCCGTTAACCAGTTCCATCACAAAAAACGGTTGTCCCGACGGAGTGATGCCACCGTCCATCACATGAGCAATGTTGGGATGATCCATCATCGCCAGAGCCTGGCGTTCCTGTTCGAAACGGGCCAACACCACCTCGGAGTCCATTCCTTTTTTGACCAGCTTGAGGGCCACTTTGCGTTTGACAGGCTGAGTTTGCTGCGCCACCCAGACTTCACCCATCCCCCCTTCGCCGATTTTCTGAAGAAGCGTGTAGCGCCCGGCAATTTCCAGGCCCGATTCGACACTGCGGTGATAGTCCGCAGTCGCTGCATCTGAACCGGCATCGCTGGCATCCAGAGTCTGTGCCGGACCAGTAACCGGATCGGGTTGGGGTTGGGATTCGGAGTCCAGTCTCTGCGCCAGCGGATCGACTGGTTGATCGAGCAACGAATCCGGCCGGTCATGCGCCGCCAGCAGTTCTTCCAGTCGCCGTTTCAATGCAACATCATCACCACATTCCCGCAAAACCGCCGTCGCCCAATGTTCGCGGGGAAGTTCGACAATTTCGAGAAACAGCTTTTGCACAATTTGTGGGTCGTTTCACATGCGATTCAATTCCAAACAGGGATGGGTCTGCCTTCAATGCGACGGAACGGAAACCTGCTGTCGAAAAAACTGCAGTTTTCCGGATTTCCCGGCAAAGAGCGGCCCTCGACGCTGTTATTCATTGCCCGGCGAGCCATTCTCAATTGCGGATCTCAGCCATGCCCGGGCATAGGTCCATTTTTGACGGGCTTTGTAAACGGACATGTCCAGAACGGCCGCTACATCTTCATGGCTCAACCCCGCGAAATGATGCAGATCGACAACTTTTGCTGCCACCGGGTCTTCTTTGGCCAGATCTTCCAGTGCTTCCGTCAATGCCAGCAAATGTTCGTCCGCCCCGATGCCGCCAGGATCGCCCAACTCAACCCGCTGTAACCAGCCACCATGCCTCAGCCGCTTCCTGCGCCGCGCCCGTTCGATCAGAATTCGCTTCATGGCAATTGCTGCGGCGGCAAAAAAGTGACCGCGATTGTCCCATGAACGATTTTGGTTTCCATCGCCGACCAAACGCAACCAGGCATCGTGTACCAGCACCGTTGGTTGAAGTGTCTGCCCTGGTACTTCGCGCGCGAGACGCTCAGCAGCAGGTTGGCGCAATTCCCCATAAACCAGAGCAAGCAGTTGGCTGGCGGAATTGGGGTCGCCGTCCGTCGCCGTCCTCCAGTTGATTCAGAATGGAAGTGACATCGGGCATGCCTTCGAAGATAGCCCGAAAAATTGACAGAAACAACCTGTCGGTCGAACGAGAAAAGGACTCAATGAAAGGGCCGCGAGACCGGCGACGCCGGGGCCACGATTCGCGGAAGCTTCAGCAGCCGCGCTGCGATCCACGCCAGAATCGCTGAAACAAAACTCAACAGCGCACCCATTTTCACCGTCGGCAACTCCGGGTCGCTGGGGGCAAACGCTGCTGTAGACATGAACAGCGCCACCGTGAATCCGATGCTCGCAATAATGCCCATCACAAAAATTTCCGGCATGCCAATTCCCTGAGGCAGTTTCAGACCGAGAAACCGCTGCCCCAGTTTTGTGAACAACACGATCCCCAGCGGTTTACCCACCAGCAAACCCGCCAGCACCAGGAAGGTCCCCATCCCCATCGAACTGAGCGCCACGCCGGCGTTGGCCAAACCAAACCGCCCCAGAATGATCTCCACCGGATTCTTCCACCACGCTTCGAACTCGCTGAGCGTATCGTTACGATTCAACTCTTCTATCGCAAAAGTTCCAAGGTCGGTGCCCGCATGCGGCAGGAACGGGATGATCGGCACCAGCCCCAGCGCCGGGTGCAGGTGAGCCCAGTAAAACCCCAGCCAGCTGAGGGCACCCGGAATCGCCAGGTACCACCAGAAACTGTGGACCCTGAGCCGCGCCAGTCCAAAGGCCAGCCCCATTCCCAGTCCTGCCAGCCAGAGTTGCGACCAGTCGATCGCATCCGTCGGATAAAAAATGGCCAGAATAAACAATCCCGCTGCATCGTCCGCAATTGCCAGAAGCAGCAGAAAGGCAATCACCGGGTGTCCGGCGCCGAAAATCAGCCGCGCGGCAAGGTAACTGAAAGCAATATCCGTCGCGCAGGGAATCGCCCATCCCTGGGCATGCGAATCCCATCGCCCGAAAATCCAGCAACCGGCCAGATAAATCGTCACCGGACCGATCAATCCACCAAGCGTGGCCACCAGCGGCATGGCTGCCGTCAGCGGGTTGTGCAACGCACCGCCCGGCAATAGCGACTCCCAGACTTCCTTGGCGGCAATCGCAAAAAAGAACGCCATCAGAATGTCGTTGATGATGAATTCCCAGGTCAAGGGATGCTGGAAAATCGACAGCCGTCGTTTCGTTTGTGGCGCCGGTCCGGCCCCGACCGTCGATTCTCCGGCCCCCGCGGCAACAGGATCGGGAAGGGCCGGCTGAATTTCCTGGCCGTCATTCGCATGGGCGTCGCCGGAGCTGCTGTTCTGTGCCGCGTCGCCCGATGCCGTCGCGCCGTGATGGACCAGGCCGTTTTCCAAATCGGTGTGCAAGGCCGGTTTTTGATCGGCCGGAATATCGACGATCATCTCCTTCAACTGAAAACGGTGGAAGAAATGGTCGTAACTGCGCAGCGATCCGCTGGACCAGTTGGCCCAAATCAGCGCTGCAACAGTACCCAGAATCAGAAACAGGCTGTTTTCGAACAGAAACTTGATCGGCCGTTCGTCTCGCGACAGGACCGGTTGCGGTGGATGACTCATGCTACTCCATAAAAAGTCCGGACTGTGTGCAACTCAGGGCTGGAAGCCGGGCACGGTGCATCTGCCTCGCGAGGCGACCTTCGGCGGTAAGGTCTCCAGCAGAAAACCAGCCTCGCGCCCGTTTTGGCACCCCTTTATCCCCAATCCATCTCTTTCCAGCGGCGGAGAAGCGAACAATGCGAAGGCTCCTATTCCCTGCCGGCACCGACCATCAGTCCCGCGGATCCTGAATGCGACGCTTGACCATTTCGATTTCATTGCCGCTGCCATGATAACGGACTTTGTCCATGAACGAACGGATCAGCAACAGGCCGCGACCGGAAACCTCGGTCAGATTCTCCGGCTCACGCGGATCGGCAACGGTCGACAAATCAAAACCCGGTCCTTCATCGCAAATCCGGATACAGATTTCATCGGCTCCAAAAACCGTTGTAACACGGACACGCCTCGCGGCGAAAGGCAGTTCCTCGCGCCGCTGACGGATCTGCTGGTAATATTTCGCGTCGTCATCGCGGCGCAGGGTCGAAGAGACTTCCAGATTGCCGTGGTGCATGGCATTGGTCAGCGCCTCGCCCAGCGCCATGCCAATCTGCAACCGTTCCGACTCGGACCACTGCGGCAACTGTTGCTGGAGGTTTTCGATGACTGGCCCAATCATTCGGCAATCATTGTCCAGAATGTGTGCCGCCACCGGACTGGAGACCGCGGCAGATTCCTTCGCCGCAGATTCACCGTCCCCGCCACGAGTCGAATGAGCGGCGATTTCCAGCACAAACTGGACTGTCCGGCACAGGTCACGCGACAGAATGGACTTGGGTGAATAGCTGGCCGCCCCCGCAACCAGTGCTTGCAATGCCGACTGCTCGCTGCCCACACCCGTGACCAGCACGACGGGCAAATGGGGCCAGTGTTCCTTGATTTGTCGCACCAGTTGCAGTCCGTCCGTGTTGGGCATCGCCAAATCAGTCACCACCAGATCGACAGGATTCGTCGCCAGCGACCTGAGAGCCTGACTTCCGTCGGTCGCTTCCAGAATCTCATATCCGTTGCCGGACGATTCCAGCAATCGCCGGATCAGCAGCCTGTCGACCGGCGCATCATCACAGATCAGGATCGTTGAAGGTCGGTGTGAAGTTTGGTTGTCTGACATTCAGTCCGATGGGCTCCGGCGCCAGACACGCTCCAGTTTCGCTCTGGCCGTTTCGCAACAAGCCGACCTCCCTGCCATTGCCAATGCAAATTTTGCGTTTGAACCACCTTTCTGGCAACTGTGATTCCGGCCATTTCCCCCAGGTTTTCGGGTTTTATCGCCTTCCACCCGGGAGTGGGACCGGAATCACTTCCAAATTCAATCTTGCGGGACTTTTACTTCCCGGCATCCGGCGTCTGTTCCGCGATGCAAAACAGGTGTTTGTCCGAACGGATAAAGATCTCGCCCCGGGAGATAGCCGGGGTCGCGCTGAAATCTTCGCGTTCGGCAGTCACGCGATTGATGGCCAGTTGTTCAAACTGGTCGCCTGCACGGTAGACGTGAATGTCTCCACCGCGGGTTGTGAAATAGACCTTGCCATCCGCCATCACCGGTGATGAATAATCGATCGAGCCAAATCCGCCTCCGCGCCGGCCCCCGCGCTGTCCGCCCCGACCTCCCTGACCTCCAGCGGCTTCGCCAGCAGCCGCACCCTCGCCCGCACTCGCCGCCGGGGGCTCCTGGGCCGGAGGTGTTTCCAGACGCGCCTTGTAAATCTGTTCGCCCGTGGTGGCGTTCAGGCAGTGGGCGATGCCGGCCGACACGAAATACATCCGGTCGTTGTGGACGATTGGCGATCCGAAACGTCCGGAGTAGCGGCCTTGCCAAACCACATTCGTTTTTGAAACATCTTCACTCCCGCCAGCCTTGACCGCGATCGCTCCACGGTCCTGGCCTTCGAGTGCGAACACCACGTCCTCGTGGACCACGACGCTTGAATTGAACTGGTCCGACTCATTGGCTTCGCAATACCAGTTCAGCTGGCCGTCGGCCGGGTTGAGTCCCCAGATTTCGTATGGTGCTCCGATCACGAGTTCCTTCTTTCCATCGGCCAGTTCCACCACGGCCGGTGTCCCCCAGACGTTGCCCATCGATTCGGCATCGGCCACCCAGAGTTGCTCGCCCGTCATTTTGTTCAGGCCGACAATCGCGCGACTTTCCGCACCGGCCGGAACGACCAGCACGTCGTCGACCAGAATCGGGCTGGACGAAGTTCCCCAGCGGCGCGGATCGGAATTGGTGCCCACACTTTTCTGCCACAACTGGTTCCCCTCCAGGTCGAAAGCCAGTACTCCCGTCTTGCCAAAGAAAACATACACCCGCTCGCCATCCGACACCGGGGTATTCGAAGCGTAACCATGTTCGGAAACACCAGGCGGCGCCCACGGATCTTCCGGCAAAACAGCATCGACAGTTTTTTCCCAGACCGTTTCTCCGCTGGTCCGGTTGATACAGACCAGATGCCGTTTCAGATCTTTCTGGTCGCCTTCTTCACGTCCCATGCCGTATCCCGAATAGCAAGTCACAAAGACCTTGTCACCGACAACGATGGGAGAAGAGACGCCTTTCCCTGGCAGGGCGATTTTCCATTTGATGTTTTCCTCCGGGCTCCACCGGGTCGGAGTCGTGGCATCATCCGAAGCCACCCCCGATCCATTCGGTCCGCGAAACCGTACCCAGTCCTGCCCCTGCGCAGGATTCCCGCATGCAGTCACCACGCCGCCAAGCAACGCCGCCATGAATGCCGTTCGTTTCAAATCCCAGACCATGATCGAATCTCCAATATTTCCGTTGAGGTTTCCAGCTCCAAAAATCCGCCTGACCCTGACGCAACAGGTCCCGAGTGCCTGTCCCAAAAAGCGGACAGTCCCCTGGAAAGGCAGAGAGGATCAGACACATTGGGGGCAGGCTGGAAGTTGTCACCAATATACAGCAGTTCCGGAACCCGGATGGGCCGCTGGCTGGTGGAGGTGCTGGCAGTGGAAATTGCCGACTGGTGTGCGGTGCTGGTTGGTGCGCGGTGCTGGTTGGTGTGCGGTGCTGGTTGGTGTGCGGTGCTGGATGACAGGGCCCATGCGGTGTCCGCAGCGATCCGGGCGAAATCCCCTTCACCCAACGCGGCCAAAGAAAGTTCCCCATCGGTCCTGCCCCGATGGATGTGAAAAATAATGGGGAAAAATCTCTGACGGCGCTGCACTTCACCGGTAGAGCAGATACTTTTGTCGTCGCGCCAGAAAATCCCCGACTCCATCCCGGGAGGCTTCCAGAACCTGCTGCCATTTCGAACCGTCGCCCAGCCGTTGCACAACCCGGTCACTGCCCAGCAAGCGGTTCAGGTTGTCGGTTTTCCATTCGGTTGGGTGGACCTGCCGCAACACCCAGGCAATCGCCAGCCCGGTCTCAACTGGGGAAAACAGATTTCTGTCCGTGACGACGACGTTGATTCCGCGACAGGATTCTCCAGCATGGCGACTCGCCGTGGGTTGGAACTCGACAGGGACAAAGCCGACGCCCTTCAATTCCATCCTCGCGAGGCGATTTGCCACCTCGACGTGGTCCATCCACGGTGCGCCCACAATTTCAAAGGGCGTGTCGGTTCCCCGCCCCACGGACAGATTGGTCATTTCCAGCAATCCCGTTCCGGGATAGAGCAGTGCCTGAGTCACACTGCGGATGTTCGGCGACGGAGGGACCCATACCAGACCGGTTTGTTCCCAGCGGTCTTTTCGCTGCCAGCCTTCGCAGGGAATCACCTGCAAATCAAGCTTCAGTTTCCGTTCCGCACAGATCATTTTTGCCAGCTCACCCACCGTCATGCCATGTCGAACCGGCAACGAATGCCAACCGACAAAAGACTCGCTGCCCGCATCCAGCATCGGCCCCGACACATCCACGCCATTGACGGGATTGGGACGGTCCAGCACGACGAACTGGCACCCTGCCTCATCGGCCGCGACCATCGCTTCGCCCATCGTCGAAACATAAGTGTAAAACCGTGTCCCCACATCCTGGACGTCAAACACCAGCGTTTCCGTCTCCCGCAGCATCTCTGCGGTCGGCCGCCGGTTCTCTCCATACAGACTGAAGACGCGAACGCCGGTCTCTTCATCGATCGCGTCTGCGACAATTTCTGTGTCCAGTTGGCCAGCAAAGCCATGTTCCGGGCTGAACAGTGTCACCAGTTTCAGATTCTCCGCTGTTGACAGCAGCCGGGCAGTGGAAACACCCTCCCGACTTCGACCGGTCTGGTTCGTGATCAATCCGACCCGCCGTCCGGCCAGTTGCCGGAAACCGTCCCGTTGCAAAACATCAATGCCAGCCAGAACTGGAACCGGCGACGCTGTTTTTTCTGACCGGTCGACAACTGAACCCGCTGCAATGTTGACAATTTTTCCAGCGATCCCGTTCACACTCCCCTTGCCATCCGGGTGTAAACGGCTGGAAAGAAAGATCACAAACAAATCCAGTTCGGGATCAACCCACAGCACCGTTCCGGTAAAGCCACCATGTCCAAATGCAGAGTCCGACAACAAATCTCCCCGATTCGACGAGTAAACCGATCGTTTGTCCCATCCCAATCCGCGCAGCGCTTCGCCACTGCGGTACCCGGCGGTCATGACCTGCACCGACGCCAGGCTGAGCACGCGCCCGGCCGTACCGGACCCGTCATCTGTCGCTCCTCCGTTCAACATCATCCGGGCATACCGCGCCAAATCACTGGCGGTCGAAAACAGCCCGGCATGTCCGGCAACACCACCCAGTTCAAACGCCCTCGGATCGTGCACCGTACCGCGAAGCCAGTCGCCGTCGCGCTGTTCTGTCGGTGCCGTTCTGGCTTGCAGGGAATCTGGCGGATTGAATCCGCTCTCCTTCATCCCCAGCGGTTCCAGAATTTCCGCCTGTACGAATTCATCCAGCCCAACGCCGGCAAGTTTCATGACCAGGTGGCCGAGGACCACGAAATTCACATCGGAATAGCGGAACCTGGTGCCGACCGGATCCACCAGAGAGAGTCCACAGATGTTCTTCCATGCCTGCTCCGGCCCCTGCTGATAGTCCGCCAATGGATTGTCGGCGACCAGTCCGGAGCGGTGCAACAACAGATCGCGAATCGTGATTTGTTCTTTTCCATGGGTTCCAAACTCCGGAAAAAAATCCGCGACGTGTTCATCGATCCGGACATCTCCGCGTTCAACCAGAATCATGATCGCGGTTGCTGTCGCCACCGGTTTTGTCAGCGACGCCAGATCAAAAACCGTATCGGTGGTCATTGGCTCGGCCTCAGGCACGATCTGGCGGTTACCGTAGGCTTTCAGCAAGACGATTTTGTCCCGGCTGCCAATGCAAACGACGCATCCCGGCATATTCCCCGCGGCAATCCCTGCGGCGACAGCCCCGTCGATCTGTTGCAGTTGCCGGGAGTCAATCTCATGGATTTCCAGCGCGGACGGCCGGGTCGCAGCGGGAACTTTTTCAACGGACTTTCTATTTGCCAACGGGCCGGGCTGAATCGCCGGAATGCCTCCCGTGGTCCGCACCGAATGATCGTTTGTCCCCTGCCTGGCCTCGATCGGACAGGCCCAACCGACAGAAAAGGAAAACAGAAGAATGGTGATCAGTTGTTTCATGGTTTGGATAAGCGATCACGGGTCGATAACACGTTGTCCATATTTTAGGGGCAGAACGTCCATCGTACCCAATTCTTGAGCTTGACAGACCACATGAAGCAGAGTCACCTGGTGAGCAGTACCGTTACCGCTGGAAATTTGCGATGATGGGCTTTTGACCCTTGGGCCCGGGGACTGATGTTTCCCCTTTATCAGGAGAGTCGCTGTGATTCGCTTTGCCATCTTCGCGTTCGTGCTGGTGTCGACAGGTCTTGTCACGGGGACCGTGTCACGGGCCCAGTCGGCAGGCATCGAAGAATTGACAGGTGCCCATTCACCACTGGCCAGGGGAGCAGTCGTTGCATTCCTGGGCGACTCGATCACCCAGGCTGGAGCGGACGAAGGGGGATATTGCCGGATGATCGGCCAGGCCATCGACAAACACCAGCCGGACCTGGGTGTCAAAGTCGTCTATGCCGGAATCAGCGGCAACCGGGTTCCCGACCTGCATACGCGACTTGAGCGCGATGTGCTGTCCCACAGCCCCACGATCGTTTTCATCTATATCGGGATCAATGACGTTTGGCACAGCGCGCAGGGTCGGGGCACTCCGAAAAACGAATTCGAATCGGGCCTGCGCGACCTGATTGCCAGAATTTCCGAAGCAGATGCCAAAATCGTACTTTGTACGCCCAGCACGATTGGGGAGAAAACGGACGGCTCGAACCCACTGGATGCCATGCTCGAAGAGTATTCGGAAATCAGCCGCACGGTCGCCAGGGAAACCGGCGTAACGCTGTGTGATTTGCGGGTGGCGTTCATCGAACACCTGAAGCAACACAACCCGGACAACGGGGACCGCGGCATCCTGACCGGCGATGGGGTCCACCTGAACGCAGAAGGAAACCGGTTTGTTGCCGATCACGCCGCCGCAGCCATCGCTCTGGCATTGTCGGGGAAAAAAGCGGACTCCGAACCGGCAAGTCTGTTCAACGGCGAGGACCTGACGGGCTGGCACGTCGATGTTCCCGGCATGGACAACTCTCCAGACTCCAACACCACCTTTGTGATTCGGGATGGCAACCTCGTGAGCCTGGGAAAACCCGAAGGCCATCTGATCACGGACGCGGTTTATGAAAACTACCGGCTGGAAGTCGAATACCGTTTTGCTGGCGAACCGGGCAACTGTGGCGTACTGGTTCACGCCTCCACGCCCCGTGCACTTTACAAAATGTTTCCGCAATCGATTGAAGTGCAAATGAACCACACTCATGCAGGCGATTTCTGGTGCATCGTCGAGGACATCACGGTACCGGAAATGGTCCAGCGCCGTGGCGCGGAAAAGGACTGGGGAATCACCGAAGGAAAACTGCGGCGGATTCTGAACCTGACCGATGGTTCCGAGAAACCGGTGGGCGAATGGAACCGGATGGTTATTGAATGTGTGGGACGCGAAGTCAAAGTCTGGGTCAACGG
>JBGSVU010000845.1:0-1562 GCA_041752775.1 Pirellulaceae bacterium
CAGGGTGCCGTGCATCGTAAAGGTCGCAACTGCCAGAACTCCCGTCGCCAAAGCATAAATCCCGAACAGGTCCGCCAGCGTTCCCGTGTAAACGCCGCGCTCATCAATCGGCAGGCCTGCAATGAGATTGCCGGCTGCGACTCCAAACACGAGGGTACCGCCGAGACTGGATATATTGAAACCAACGTCCCAAAACAGACGCCAGAAAGGAGCCGCCACCTTGTTGCGAAAATCAATGCTGATCGCCCGCAGAATCAGACAGAACAACAGCAACATAACCGGCAGGTACATCGCGGAAAGAATCGTCGCATATGCCTCCGGAAACGCCGCGAACAGGGCACCGCCAAAAGTCACCAGCCAGACTTCGTTGCCGTCCCACAGGGGTCCAATCGCCTTGATGGCCACATTCCGCTGCCGCTCGCCACGCAGAATCGGGTGCAGAATCCCCACCCCCAAATCAAAACCGTCCAGGATCGCGTAACCTGCCAGCAACACGCCGATCAGGACGAACCACAGGAGATTCAGGTCCATCATCTGTCTCCCGTCAACGTATGCTCGCCCGCGGTCACTTCAACGATATCGCGCAACCGGGTGTCGCCGCTGGCCAGTGAATCGACAGGCCCAGCCTGAACCTTGCGATTCAGCACAAACAGCCACAGAATCCCCAGCAGAAAATAGATCCCACCGAACATCAGAATGGACGTCAGAACCTGCTCCGATGTCACCGCTGCTGAAACGGCATCGCTGGTTCGCAGCCCCAGCTGACTTTCATAAATGAAATAACCATCTTCATCGACAACCCGGTCGCCGGTCGCATCCACTTTCAGCGGCGCCTGCACGATCCAGGGCTGACGCCCGACTTCGGCCGCAACCCAGCCCGCTTCATTCGCCGCAATGGCGGGAACAATCGAACCGACGAAGAGCCACAGCATCCAGCGTTTCCGGAACAGCGTTCCGCGCCACAGCCAAAGCGTCGCCAGAACCGTCATGACGGTCAAACCGACGCCGGAGCCGATCATCAGGTGGTAGGCAAAATAGGGGATCGGGACTGGCGGTCGATCTTCAGGTCTGAATTTGTCGAGGCCGATGACTTCTTCACTGAAATTGTCGTGCAACAAAAAACCAAGCCCACCGGGAATTTCCAGATTCAGGTTGATTCGCTCGTTCTCTTCATCGGGAAAACCGAACAGACTCATTCCCGCCACGCCTGTTTTGAAGTGGCCTTCGAAAGCGGCCAGTTTCGCAGGTTGGTGTTCGTAAACGTTTCTGGCCTGAAAATGCCCACTCACAAACATCGCCAGGCAACTGAACAGACACAACAGCAAGCCTCCCCGAATGGACTTCTGTGCAAACGCCTCATGTTTGCCACGCAACAGATACCAGCCGCTGATGCTCAACACCAGACAGGCGCCCATGATGAAACATCCCAGCCAAACGTGGAGCAGTCGATGTATCGACGACGGATTGAATACCATCGCCCAAAAATCAGTGATCTCGGCCCGCATAATCGGCACGCCATCGACAAACCACGGCTTGCCCTCGCGGACCATTTGTACAATTTC
>JBGSVU010000846.1:0-2067 GCA_041752775.1 Pirellulaceae bacterium
TTGCCGCCCGACGCGATCGACGTCCGTTCGCTGCGGGAAATTCTGGCCAAAAACCCCGGGCTGGAGTCGCAACTGGAAATCACGGCGGAAGAATTACAAGTCGATTCATCACGACTGGATGCGGCCGCCAGTATGCCCGAACAGATTCAGCTGGGTTCGCTGAACATTCCCCTGCAGTACCGGTTCGAACCCGGCGACCAGGCCGACGGGGTGTCGATTCAGGTGCCTCTGGCGGCCGTTGGGCAACTGGACCAGACGCAATTGCTGGCTTTGGCACCCGGGTTCGCGCGGGAGCGGGTGATTGGGTTAATCCGTTCACTGCCGAAAAATCTCCGGCGGATGCTCGTTCCGGCACCGGATGTTGCCGACCGGGTTTTGAGGAAACTGCGTGGCGACGATCCCGATTTTTCGCGCAAACTGGCGGTGGAGCTTTCTGCAATTGCAGGTGAACCCGTGGCACCGGAGATGTTTGACTGGAACCGGGTGGATCCGCATCTGCTGGTCAACGTTCAGGTCGTGGATGACGCAGGGAAACTGCTGGCGCAGGGACGCTGGTTGAGCGAAATCAACCGCGAACTCGGGCCACTCCGCCAGACGGCAACGGTCGTGGAATCATCCGGCCGGTGGCAACAGGACGGCATTCGGGCCTGGGAATGGGATGAATTGCCTGCAACGGTATCGGTTTCGCGGGGCAGTCTGTCAGTGGACGCGTTTCCGGCGCTGGTCGACCAGGGCGACAAGGTTTCGTTGCGACTGTACGATTCGGCGGTCGCCGCCCAGGCGGCTTCGCGGCGGGGTTTGGTTCGGCTGCTGCAGATCGCCAGCCGGAAGCATGTTCAGTCGCAGGTGGCGTGGTTGCCCGAATTTGAAATGCTGAAGATTCGTTTTTCCCGCTGGTTGCCTGCCAGTCGCATGGAGAGCGGCATTCGTGATTTGATGGTTCGTGTCGGCATGGTCGAAAACCGGCCCCTGCCGACGACGCGGCCGGAGTACGAATCGATGTTGGCCAATCCGGTCCGCGACATCTCGGTGGCGACCCAGGAGATTGCCCCCTGGCTGACCCGGATGGTAGATGCGGCAACGAAGGTCGGACAACACATCGACGCGGCGCAGGGCCGATTCGCCGAATCGGTTAGTGACGTCAGGCAACAACTGGGACGCATGCTGCATGAAGATTTTCTGGAGCAGACGCCCTGGGCGTGGCTGAAACATTTTCCGCGCTATTTGAATGCGGCAGGCTTTCGACTGGAACGGTTGCCGGCGCTGGCACCACGGGTGGATGGCGACAGGTGGCGCACCGTCCGGGAGCTGGAACAGAAACTGGATCTGGCGACTGCGGAACATCGGGCTCAGGGCTGGTTCGACCCGGAGCTGGAAAAGTTTCGCTGGATGATTGAAGAGTTTCGGGTTTCGCTGTTCGCCCAGCAACTCGGCACGTCCCAGCCCGTCAGCCAACAGCGGCTGGAAAAACAGTTTCAGTCCGTCCGCCGGGTCTAGGATTGGGCCGCCGCGTTTCCCACCCAGACTCGCGGTACCTCACTGCCCTACCAAAGCAGGGGTGTCAGGCTTTTTCCGCGCAGACAACTCGCCAGATCATCCAGCCACGGTTCGACGGCAACGGCCAAACCGACATTCGCGGCAACGTGTCCCTGAAACAGGATGGTCCTGTCAATACAGCGGCCGATCCACTCAGGGGCGATTGCCCGCACCGCGGTAGCGGCAAGGGCCTGTTCGCGGGTGGCCTGGTCCGTATTGGGCTGCATCCCGACCGATTCGAGCAGCAGGGCTTCGAAAAAAACCATCGAGACGTTCGAGACCATCAACAATCGTTCCCGTTTGGCAGCCGTGTCCTTGCTGCCCTGTTCCGCAAAGACAACGATCTGCTTCGCCGCCTCGTCGGCTGCCGGGTCGAGCGTCGCCAGTCGAAGCAACCATTGCTGGCGAAATTCGTAAACCTGCGGATCGTTCAACAGCATGGCCATTTGCACGTTGCCGCCGCTCAACCCGGCCAACTCCTCCAGCGGTCGAACCGGTTCGAAATCCGTCAGCCCAGTCAGCACTGCGGCC
>JBGSVU010000847.1:0-2554 GCA_041752775.1 Pirellulaceae bacterium
CCGCTGCCTACACCTGCATCAAGGCGATCAGCAAAAAGAAAGAAGAGACGATCGAAGCCAATCGCGAGCAGTTCCTCAAGGGAGCCATCGACGAGGGGCTGCCGGCCACCCGCGCCCGCGACCTGTGGGAAATGATCGTCAAATTCGCCGGATATGGTTTCAACAAGAGTCACTCGACGGCCTACGCGCTGGTGGCCTACCAGACCGCATGGCTGAAATCCCATTACCCGGTCGAGTTCATGGCGGCGCTGTTGACCGGTGATTTGCCCAGCCGCAACTTTTCCAAAAAAGATGCGCTGGTCGAACACATGGAAGACTGCCAGCGGATGGAGATCACGGTCGTGCCACCCGACGTGAACCGTTCGGGAGTGAAATTCGTGGTGGCTGAAAACCGGATTCATTTCGCACTGTCCGCGATCAAGGGTTGCGGAGAAACGGCCATGACCGCCCTGGTTGCCGAACGCGACGCGCAGGGACCGTTTCGGGACCTGTTTGATTTTTGCGAACGGCTGGACAGTTCCGCCTGCAGCCGCTCGTCGATCGAAGCGCTGATCAAGGCCGGAGCGATGGACCAGTTCGGCGCCACGCGGGCCCAACTGGTCGCCGGGCTGGATCGGGCCCTGCAGGCCGGAGCGACTGCCCAGGCCGACCGGCGCAGCGGACAGCTGAATCTGTTTGGCGTGTCCGATGACGATGAAGAACAGGCGATTGCCGCGAAGGTCGCTTTGCCCGACGTGCCGGAAATGCCGGAAAAAGACCTGCTCGCGGCCGAACGTGAGGTGCTCGGTTTTTATCTGACCAGCCATCCGCTGCAGCAGCACGCCGACCAGCTGGGCAAATTCGCCAGCCACACTACCGCGCGGCTGGCGGGCGTCGGCGACCGGCAAAAGGTAACTCTCGGCGGAATGATTTCCTCGCTCAAATACAGCAACGTGAAACGCGTCAAGGAACCGGGTTCGCCCACACGCTATGTCATGTTCGACCTGGACGATCTCGATGGAGCCGTTCGCTGTATCCTCTGGCCCACCGAATTCGCGACCGAAGGGGACAAAATTCGCCCCGACGCCATCGTTCTGCTGCATGGCGTTCTGGATCGCCGGGGGGGCGACGAGGCCAATCTGGTGGTGAACCGGGTCATTGATCTGGCAGACGCCGAATCCGTGATGACCTCGGGAATGGCCGTGAGAATCGATCATGCGCGGCACGGTCCCGACACGATTCGCCACGTGCACGAGATTCTGCGCGGCTATCCGGGCGCGCGGCGTCTGGAGTTCCGGCTGTTGCTGGAGGATGGCATGGTGGTCCAGATGAAATCAAACCGGATGAAAATCGATATCAACCAGCAGCTTTGCCAGCGACTGGAGGAACATCTCGGTGCCGGTTGTGTCGAGATGCTCAATTGACCGCGGTACTTCCGGATGAAAAAAATGCGAATCCTGCTGGTGAATGACGACGGCTGGGACGCGGCCGGACTGGCAACGTTGCGGGCTGTGGCCATGGAATTCGGAGAAGTCCGCTCGGTGGCGCCGCTGGACAAACGCAGCGGATGTGGTCACCAGCTGACTTTTGATCGCCCGCTGAATTTCGTCGAATGCGGTGAGAATGCCTGGAACGTGGACGGCATGCCCGCCGACTGTGTCCGGGTGGCCGTTGCCAGGATGGGACCTTTTGACTGGGTTCTGTCGGGGATCAATGACGGCGCCAACCTCGGTGTCGACATTTTTCATTCGGGCACCGTGGCAGCGGCGCGGGAAGCGATGACGCTGGGGCTTTCTGCGCTGGCGATTTCGCAGTACCGGAAAAGCATGCACACAGCTGCCGACTGGTCGGCGGCCGCAGTGATGTGTCGGCGCGTGCTGCAGCAGATTTTGGACAGGTCCTGCGAACAGGGGAAATTCTGGAACGTGAATCTGCCCGCAATGCAGTCGGGAGCCGGCCTGGATGCGGTTGTCCTCGCCGAGCGGCCCTGTGATCCGTCGCCATTGCCGATGGATTACGAACATCGGGGGAACCAGAGCCGGTTCTGTGGCGTTTACCGGGATCGTCCCCGCCGGCCGGGATCGGATATCGAGGCCTGTTTCGGTGGCGAAATTTCGCTTTCGCTGATCGGAAACTGAAACTACGAAAAATCCAGGTGCAGGAAAACGGTTTACTGGCCGCTGCCGGCCGCGCTCCTCAGCTGGTTGTCGATCCGGTACACCCCGGGTTCGAGACGCAGTTGGCGAATGATCTTGTCCGACTGTTCAGGTGATTCCGGATTGCCGGTAATCACCGCGGTGCCGTTTGAGATGGAAATTGAAATTCCGGACGGGCCGCCACTGCTGATGGCAGGCAGTTTTGAGAGACGGTTTTGGAATCGCGCCGCTACCTGGTTTCCTCCGGCGCGAGGCACATCGATCCGGTTCAACAGACGCGAACGAATTCCGCCCCGGACGACTTCGTTGACCAGCTGGCTGCCGCCGCCAAATGCTCCGCCGAAGGCCTGTCCACCCAGGCCTCCGAACCCACCAGCCCCACCTCCGCCGCCGCCGGTACGACCTCCGCCGCCGGCACC
>JBGSVU010000848.1:0-12840 GCA_041752775.1 Pirellulaceae bacterium
ACCCGGGGATCTGGCGCAGCAGCCTCGGTCCGATTTCTTCACAGAGATGACGCGCCATGTTTTCGGCCGTCGGATTGTAGGGCAACAGGTAAACCCGGTTGGGCGTGACGCTGCGCAGCGCCCGGATGACCAAATGGTCCAGATCCCAAACGACGAATCCGTGATCCCAGTGCTCTTCGATCCAACCCTTGAACAGACGGTTCAGTACCGCGAAATCGACGACCCGCCCGACGGCATCCACCGCCTCGGCCGCGACATGAAATTCGACCGTGTAGTTGTGCCCGTGCAGATTGGCGCATTTCCCCTCATGGTCCATCAGTCGGTGGCCTGCACAAAAATCGACTTTTCGCATCACGCTGATGCCCATTACGCCTGGTGCTCCGCAGCTGGTTTCAGTTTGGGGTTGTTCTGGTGCCGCAGACTGTCGCGGCGAGTTTTTTTCTCAAGGTTGGCCAGCAGGGCATCGTTCAGGTTGATCCCCGTCTGGTTGGCCAGACAAACCAGAACAAACATTATATCAGCCATCTCGTCCGCGAGGCCGGAGGGGTTTTCACCCGCCTTGAAACTCTGCTCGCCAAAAGTCCGCGAAACCAGCCGCGCCAGCTCGCCGACCTCTTCCATCAGCTGGGCCAGATTGGTCAGTTCGGAAAAGTAGCGGACGCCCCGGGATCGAATCCAGTCGTCCACCAACGCCTGGGACTGGTCCAGCGACAGTGACTGGCGCTCCGCACCGGGGCCGCTGGTGTCGGCGTCGTTTTCAGACACCGGAGACGGCAGGAAACTCCTGGAATCACTCATTGCCTTTCTTTCCTTCTGTGTCCGAACGCTGTTGCCGGGTCCGGTCAGGAGTAGCGGATGAAAGTCGCCCAATCAGCGCCAGCAAGTCCGCTGGCAGGGGACTTTCAAAAACCATTTTTTGTTCTGTCACAGGGTGGACCAGCCCCAGCCGGACGGCGTGCAGAGCCACCCGGCGGGCACCGCTCTCGTCGCGTCGGGCCGGTGCTCCGGGCGGTCCGGAATACTTTCGCTCGCCGCACAGCGGTACTCCCAGTTCGGCCAGGTGAATCCGGATTTGATGCGTGCGGCCAGTCTCCAGTTGACAGCGTACCAGCGTGTATCCGGCGAGCTCCTTCAGGGGTGACAGGTGTGTCACCGCGCGCTGCCCCCGTTTCGCCAGCGGACTGTCGGGAGAAACGCTGCCTCGCAATCCATCGCCGCGGTCGCGCACGAGGATCGTCTCGACAGTCGTCGCGGAGACAGTTCCGCGAACGAGGGCGTGATAAACCCGCTCGATGGAATGAGCACTGAACTGGGCAATCAGCGCCGCTTCGGACTGGGCCGTCCGTCCGAACACCATCAACCCGCTCGTTTCGCGGTCCAGGCGGTGGACAGGAAAAATCCGGAAGGCGTGGCCAGGAACATCCCGACCCGTCCGCGACGGTATCGGCCGTGCGGGCATTTTCCCGGACTTGTGGCGAGCCGAAGAGTCCTCCGGTCGTGGATGGCCTGGAGCCGGGCGTCGGGCGTCAACGTGGGCCAGGTGATTTTTCAGAACCTGCGGCATCAGCTCGTCCAGCGTCGGCTGAAACTGTTTTCGGCGGGCGTCCCAGTTCTGCTCCTCGGCGTGCCGGACGGAAACCATTCCCGCCGGCTTTTCCACAATGGCAATGGCATCGTCCAGATAAACGACGGCAACGTCGCTGGCGTCGGGCAGTCGTGGAAGCGGCTCGTGAAAAAGTTTCAGGACTTCGCCCACTTTGATGCGGCGTCCGGCATCGAGGCAAAGGTTACCATCGATTTGCAACTGGCGAGTCGCCACCATTCGTTTGGCCTGGGACCAGGAGAGTTCCGGCCGCATGGCACGTACCGCGGCGGCCACGGTTTCGCCCGCTGACCGCTGGTCCACATGCAACAGGATTGCGTCGCTGGATTTCTTTTTTCGCGCCACGGCGGACCATTTCCCGATTCAACAGTTCCGGAGAAACACAGTGCCCGGAAACCCGGATTCTGTATTACAACCAATTTTCGGGCAATGCGCCTTCCGCGACGCACCGTTGCCCCGGCCGAAATCTCCGCAAGGCGACAGGATTTAAAATGTCACCGGAGCCTTCTCCGGACCTGCCCGCGGCACATCCGGATCCCCGGCAACGGCAGTCTGCCGAAGCCGGACGCGCCCTGAAACGACAGTCCCCGAGGTTTCCGTACTCCAGACTTGCCGTACCGGAGACCTGAGTCATGGGCATTCGGTTATACTTTGGAGCCATTCAATTTTTTGAATGGAAACGGATCATGCTTTCGTTCGCTACCGTGTGCAAGCGTTCACGGGTCGAAAACGCATGATCCATGTTTTAGGGGGTCAGACCCGGTTTTCGGCGGTGCATGCGTGGCCTGACTGCAAGGAAACCGGCCGAAAAACGCGTCAGACCCCGGCGCGTCAACGGCTACCTGCCGTGGTCATCATTCCTGTAACACCGAGGCGATGCGTTCCATTCCTGCAACAAACGATTCTCCGACGCGCGACACCCCGCGTGTGACGCGGATTGCGCCCAGCCCGACGGGTTCGTTGCATTTGGGAAATGCGAGGACATTTCTGGTGAACTGGGCGCTGGCGCGGCAGAACGGCTGGCGGATTGTCTTGCGGATGGACGATCTGGACGGTCCCCGCGTCAGGGCCGGTGCGGATCGGGATGCCATCGAAATTCTGGAGTGGCTGGGCATCGACTGGGATGAGGGGCCGGTCTACGAATCGGACTTCATCGGCGAATATCACAGGCATCTGGTAAGGCTGGCCCGGGAGGGAGTGATTTACCCCTGTGCCTGTACGCGATCGCAGATTGCGGCAGCCAGTTTGAGTGCCCCTCACGGTGATGAACACGAATTGCGCTACCCGGGAACTTGTCGCCCCACGCAGCCGATTCCAGTTGATCTGGATTCTGCGATGCGGGAAGGAGTCGCCTGGCGCCTGCGGGTTCCCGACGAAACAGTCGGGTTCACCGACCAGATTTCCGGGCCGCAGTTGTGGAACGTCCAGCAACATGTCGGCGATTTTCTGGTAGCCAACAAACAGGGTGTCGCCAGTTATCAGTTGGCCGTCGTGGTCGATGACGGGTTGGCAGGCGTGAATGAAGTCGTGCGGGGGGACGATTTGCTCAGTTCAACGCCGCGGCAGATTTTGCTGGGGCATTTGTTGGGGATGCCGCAATGCCGATACTGGCATGTGCCAATTGTGACGGGACCGGATGGACAGCGGCTGGCCAAACGGCACGGCGGCTGGACGGTCGCTGCCTATCGCGATGCCGGAGTTCGAGCCGACCGTTTGCGCGGCTTGATTGCCCACTGGTGTGGTTGCGAACAGATCCGGTACCACACTGCGAGAGAGTTCCTGGAAAACTTTGATCTGGCGAAAATGCCCAAAGAGCGAGTTGTCTTCAATGAAAACAGTCACTGGTGGCTGTTGGGGAAGCAGCCCCCTCCAGCACTTCACAGCGGGCAGGGACAATGAAATCGCGCAGAACCGGAAACGTCGCACTGGCGATCCGAATCAGGGCGATCCGAATCAGGGCGGTCTTCGCGATGACCCGCCAGGCCTCACGAGCGGAGGAGTTTTTTTTAGGGGGAAAACCGGTTGAAAAATGCACCTGGTGATTTGGAATACCGACTGGTTCTGGCCAGCCGTTCGCCCCGGCGCGCTGAGTTGTTGCGGGCGGCGGGTTACGATTTCGATATCGATCCGGCCGATGACAGCGTCGAAGAGAATCAGGACAAAACACGGACGCCGTGGCAACTGGTGGCGGATTTGGCGCTGGCCAAGGCCCTCAATGTTGCGGGCCGGATCGTTGACCCCTCGGTTGTGGTCCTCGGTGCCGACACCGTGGGCGAGCTGGATGGTCAGGTTCTCGGAAAACCAGTAGACGTCGATCACGCGCGAACCATGTTGCGTCAGTTGTCAGGGCGCAGGCACCGGGTGCTGACGGGAGTCTCCCTCTGTTGCGGCGGTGGCCATACGGTTGTTGTGCATGTCGAACCGACCCGTCTGGTAATGGACGATCTGTCTGATTCCGAAATTGACGAGTATCTGGAAACGGGTTTGTGGGCTGGCAAAGCCGCGGCATTCGGGTATCAGGATGGTCCCGACTGGTTGCATGTCCTGGAGGGGCTGGAGTCGAATGTGGTTGGATTGCCCGTGGAGCGTTTGCCGGAATTGCTCCAACAGTTGCTGGAATGAATGGAGGGAAAATGGCAGAAAGCCAGATCTGCCCTGCCCTGCCCGGATCGGATCTGACCTGCCCAGTCCTGTCCGTCAGACTTCGCTGCGACGGTCGCGCAGACGACGGCTGAACTGTTCCAGGAACAGCCGTTCGTGCTGAGTCAGATTTCCGATACCCTGTCGATGAAGTTTGTCGAGAATTTCGTCAGCCATTTCCTCTTCGGTGACCACTTCCTCGTCTTCCAGTTCGTCCAGCGCCAGCGATGATTCTTCGTGGGCGACCTGGGCCTGTTTTTCATTCAGCCACTGCGAGTACTGGTCTTCGTGAAACCATCCACCACTGGACTCCTGGTCAAAGGGAATCCCGGTGAGTGACTCACCCGATTCTCCGTCGATGTCCCAGTCTCCTGCCTGGAAAATTTCTCTCAGGCGCTGGCGATACTCAAACCGCGCCGCAAAGAACATTGTGACTCCGGCCGCCAGCAACAGGGACCAGACGGGCTGGACCGGTCCATCGTTGAAATTCCTCAACACCACCGCCATGACCACGACGCTGGCGGCAACCAGTTGGCCGATCGCCATCAGGGTCGCTTCGATCTTCAGCCCGCTGGCATGGGGATTCGTCGCCGCGAACAGGTCTCGCAGCATGCGCAACCCGTCCAGCGGATAACAGGGCACCAGATTGAAAATGAACAGCTGAAAACTGGTCCAGGTCAGGATCGATACCAGTGAGACTTCCCATTCACTGGCACTGAAGGCGTGGGGCGAAAACGGATTGGTTAACTGGCTGAGGGTGGAATGGCCGGAACCGGTCAGCATCGTTGCGCCGATCGCAAACAGGGCGCCGTTGGCAAAAGGCCCTGCCGCATGAACCAGCAATTTTTCCCACGGTTTCGGCGGCGGATCGAGATGCGAATTGCCACCCCACGGCGTCAACGTGACCGAGTGGACCACACCGCCCAGATTCAGGCAGGCCCAGACGTGCGCCAGTTCATGCACCACAATGCTGAAAATCACCACCAGCGCGGTGACCAGCCCAGTGCCGAGGGCCGGCGCAAAACTGCGGTAATGCCAGTCAATCGCAAAGACGCCGATGATGCCCAGAAAAAGCAGCACATGCAGCCTGATCGGGACGTCCATCCAGCGGCCAATTCCAACGCTCCAGTCGTATCGTGAATTCATCTTCCGTCTGATCCAGAATCGACAACTTCTGCCCAGCGTTGTGGTCCGGAATACGACCTGCCACGTCCGCCTGGATACACCCCGAGCGCATGATAAAGCCACTGCCTCTTCAAATCCGCTCCCAAACCATCCTACCGCCGAAGCCACCCCCGTTCAATCAATCCAGCCCTGAAATCCGCAAGTTTTGACAGATTTCACCGCGCAACCGGTTTCCGGTATTGCGGGCATCGCGATCCCGCAAGCCTGGACCGCCCCGGCGAGAAACGGGTGCCACGCGTTAAAGCATGTTAGGGCATAACGGCCAGTGTCGTGCTAACATGGCAGTTACAAACTGAATCCTGCACCTTTCGGAATTACATCGTGAATACGAACACTTCTGCCCGACCTGGAAACGTCCGGCCAGCTGGTCCACTGCCAACGTTTCGCAATCCCCTTGCCGGCTTCCTGTTTGCGGCCCTGCTGACCTTTTTTCTTTCAGCCGGTTCCGTTGCGGCCATTCAGGACGGCGAAGCCGACACAGCGGGCGCAGCCGCACCCAGTCCTGATTCGGACACGGGTTCTGGCGAGTCTGCTGACGAACAGAAGGTTCCCCTGCCCGACAGCGCTTTGCTGGCCGGACTGAAACTGCGCAGCATCGGCCCGGCCCTGATGTCCGGTCGCATCTCGGATCTGGCCATTGATCCGCTGCACCCCAATACCTGGTACGTTGCGGTCGGCAGCGGAAACCTTTGGAAAACAGTCAACGCAGGGACGACGTTCACACCAATTTTCGATAACTACGGGTCGTATTCGATTGGGTGCGTGACGATCGACCCGTCCAACTGTGAAACCGTTTGGGTCGGCACGGGAGAGAACGTGGGCGGCCGGCACGTGGGTTTCGGCGATGGAGTCTACCGGTCGCTGGACGGGGGCAAAACGTTCGAAAACCTGGGACTGAAAGAGTCCCGCCATATCAGCAAGATTCTGGTCGATCAGCGCGATTCAAACACGATCCTCGTTGCCGCCCAGGGGCCCTTGTGGAACCCCGGTGGCGAGCGGGGACTTTACCGCAGTGAGGACGGCGGACAAACCTGGACGTGCACCCTGAAAGCCGGTGAATGGACCGGCTGTACCGATGTCGTCAGCGACCCCTCCAGCCCTGATATCCTGTATGCCGCGCTGCACCAGCGGCACCGGACCGTGGCCGCACTGCTCAACACCGGACCGGAGTCAGGGATACACAAATCTACCGATGGCGGACGGACCTGGCGACGACTGGGTGGCGGATTGCCAGGTGGCGACATGGGAAAAATTTCGCTCGCGGTTTCGCCACAACAGAACCATGTGGTCTATGCAACCGTGGAAGTCCCCAACCGGCTGGGTGGTTTTTACCGCAGTACCGATCGCGGCGAGAGCTGGGTCCGCCAAAGCGATTTTGTCAGCGGCGGTACCGGGCCACACTATTATCAGGAAATCTGGGCCGATCCCCACCGCTTCGACTGCATCTATCAGGCCAACAATTCGCTGGTCCGCAGCGTTGACGGCGGAAAAACATGGGAAGTCATCGAAGGCGACAACAAACATGGTGACAATCACGCCGTGGCGTTCCATCCCGAGGACCCGGATTTCGCTCTGGTGGGAACGGACGGCGGGTTGTACGTCAGCCGCGATTCCTGTCAGACCTACATTCAGTTCGAAAACCTGCCGATTACGCAATTCTACAAAGTTGACGTCGATTACGATTTGCCGTTCTACAACATCATTGGCGGAACCCAGGACAACAGCACGCAGTATGGACCCTCGCGCACCCGGCTTTCGGTCGGCATTCAGGGTTCGGACTGGATTGTTCCGATTGGCGGCGACGGTCACGACAACGCGCTCGACCCGGAAAACCCCGACATCATCTACGGCGAGTCGCAGGAAGGTTTTATCAATCGCTACGACCGGAAAACGGGACAAAGCATCAGTATACGGCCTCAACCCGCTGCTGGCGAACCGGAGTTAGGTTTCAACTGGGACAGCCCGATTCTGCTCAGCCCCCACAATAGCTCACGGATTTACATCGGCAGCAATCATTTGCATCGCAGCGACGATCGCGGCGATACCTGGACGACCGTCAGCCCCGACCTGTCCCGCAATCCCAACCGACTTGCCTTGCCACTGATGGGCCGGAAACAGTCTATCGACGCGGGCCTGGACCTGTACGCCATGAGCAAGCACGGCAACATCACTTCCATCAGTGAATCCCCACTGGTGGAAGGCCTGATCTATTGCGGCACCGATGATGGTATCGTTCAGGTTACGGAAGACGGCGGTAAAAACTGGCGCAGAATCGAACGCTTTTTCGACGTTCCCGACAGGGCTTTCGTGAATGACATCAAGGCCGACCGGCACAACCCCGATACGGTTTATGTGGCTCTGGACAATCACAAAACAGGCGACCTGAAGCCGTACCTGCTGCGCTCGCGCGACCGGGGACAGACCTGGGAATCGATGGTCGGTGATCTGCCCGAACGGCATCTGGTCTGGCGGATCGAACAGGATCACGTCGTGCCGGAGCTGTTTTTTCTGGGCACGGAATTTGGACTGTTCACGAGTGTCGATGCAGGCGGGAACTGGAGCAAAATGACCGGTGGAATGCCCAACATTCCAGTGCGTGACATCGCGGTCCAGCGGCGCGAGAATGATCTGGTTCTGGCAACTTTCGGCCGGAGTTTTTACGTGCTGGACGATTACACTCCGCTGCGCGAGGTGGCGACGGTTTTGGCAGGTGATGCGGCGGGGCATCTGTTTTCGCCGCGGCAGACGCCCTGGTTCGTGGAAAGCCGGGTGATTCCCCGCGGCTCATTCGGCGATGGGCATTTCACCAGGGAAAATCCGCCCACGGGTGTGAATTTCACCGTCTGGATCCGGGAATCCCTGAAAACCCTGAAAGAAATTCGCCAGGAATCGGAACAGGCTGCCGTTAAGGAAGGCGCGGACGTTCCGCTGGCGACATGGGAAGAATTGCGTGCCGAAGCCGAACAGCGGCCGGCTGGATGGTTCGTCGAAATCCTCGGCGAGGGCGATGCTGTGATCGCGCGGGTCAATTGTGCCAACAGCAAGGGGCTGCAACGCCTCACATGGGACATGCGACTGGCGCCACTGGCCAACGGATCGCCTGGTATGCTCGCTGCTCCCGGAAAATACACGGCTCGGCTGGCAAAAATCGAAGGCACCAGCCGCGAAATCGTTGGCCAGTCCGTCGATGTATCTCTGGAACCCGTTTTTGTACCTGCCATCGAACCTGTTGACCGGTCGGACGCGATTGCCTTTCAGCGCGAGTTGTCACTTCAGTTTGCACGGCTGAACAAAATGCAGCAGCAACTGGAGGAAACGCAACTGGAACTGGCAGGTCGCCGCGAGTTGATTCTGGTCGGCGCCGACCAGCCTGAGGAGTTGCTGAAGCTGGTCGCCGCAGCACAGTCTGTGGCCAACGAGTTGACACGAAAAATTTCCGGCGATCCCGACAAGGCGGCCCGTTCGGAAACGCAGGTCCCCACGCCGGGTGAAAGAATGGGCGGCGTGTTGTACAGCGTGGCGGGTTCGTTGCACGGTCCGACGGGCACCAATCGCCAGCAAGTCGAAATCGCGACCGGCGAGATCAATGAGCTGGAACCGCGATTCGCCGAGCTGGAACAGGGCACGGCCGCATTGCGAACGGCGATGGATGCCGCCGGGCTGGTCTGGGTCCAGTCACCACCCTCACGCCGACGAGGCGAATAAGTGTAGCGGAAGGGCGCGAGCCCTCCGGTAAGGCGCGATGCATTGGGCGCTCAATTGCTTTTGTAGCGGAAGGGCGCAAGCCCTCCGGTATGGCGCGCTGCAATGATGAGGCGCCATGACAACCGCAATTGCCTCCCCCCGCACCGGGCGGCTCGCGCCGCTCCGCTAGAGGCGCGTGGGTAATCGAACTCACCGGACGGCTTGCGCCGTGCCGCTACCTCGCGCCGCACCGCCATTTGCGCCGCACCACCATTTGGGTCGCACCACCATTCGGGTCGGGTGCCTCTGCAGGTGGATTGAAACGGATTGCGTCGCGGGGTTAAAATTTCGAGGGACAGGATGCCTTTTTGATGCCGGTGCCGGGAGGCTTTCCCATCCGCCGGATTTCCAGAATCTCTTTCGGAGAACGAGCATGGCCACAGCAACCGAAACCGGGACCTCCAAACAGATCGAGCGTCCGGAAATCCGCAAGACTCAGTTGTTCATCGGCGGCAAATGGGTCGATGCGGTCAGCGGGAAGACTTTTGAGACCGTATGTCCGGCGACCGAGGAAAAGATCGCCGATGTGGCCGAAGGCGATGCCGCCGATGTGGATCTGGCGGCCAGGGCAGCACGGAAAGCGTTCGAGTCCGGTCCGTGGCGCCGAATGGATGCTCGCGACCGGGGGCGGCTGATGTACCGGATAGCCGACCTTTTTGAACAGAATCTGGACGAATTGGCGGCGCTGGAGGCACTCGACAATGGCAAACCGGTTCGCGACGCCCGGGCCGCCGATGTGCCGCTGACCATCGACTGCCTGCGTTACTACGCCGGGTACGCGGACAAAATACATGGCCAGACGATTCCCATCCGCGGACGCTATTTCTGTTACACGCGGAAGGAACCGGTGGGCGTCGCCGGCCAGATTATTCCATGGAATTTTCCGATGCTGATGGCGGCATGGAAGTGGGGCCCGGCGCTCGCTGCGGGTTGCACGATTGTCATGAAGCCCGCCGAACAGACGCCGCTGACCTGTTTGCGGATGGCGGAGCTGGCCCAGGAAGCGGGACTGCCGGACGGTGTGATCAATGTAGTGCCGGGTTACGGACCGACCGCCGGAGGCGCCATCGTGGATCACGCCGGAATTGACAAAGTCGCTTTTACGGGCGAGCACGTTACGGCCCAGCTGATCATGCGGAATGCAGCGCAGACACTCAAGCGGCTGACATTTGAGTTGGGCGGCAAAAGTCCAAACGTGATTTACGCCGACGCCGACCTCGATGCCGCCGCGGCGGGCGCTTTTTTCGGACTCTATTTCAATCAGGGGCAATGTTGCTGTGCGGGCAGCCGCGTTTTCGTCGAAGACTCGATTCACGACGAATTTGTCGATCGGATCAGCCAGATGAATGTCGACCGGCGGCTGGGACATCCACTCGATCCCCTGACCGAGCAGGGGCCACAGGTGGACCAGGCCCAATTCGACAAAATCATGTCGATGATTGAAACCGGCAGAAAGCAGGGTGCCAACTGTGTGACGGGAGGCGAACGCCATGGTGACAAGGGGTACTTCATCAAGCCCACCTTGTTCACCGACGTCCGTGACGAAATGGAGATTGCCGAAAAAGAAATTTTCGGGCCGGTGATGTCGGTGCTGAAATTCAGCGACACGGATGAACTGATCCATCGCGCGAACAATACCTTCTACGGGTTGGCCGCTGCGGTCTGGACCCGCGATATCGGAAAGGCCAACCGGCTGGCAGCCGAATTGCGGGCCGGTACGGTGTGGGTCAACTGTTACGACGTGTTCGACACCGCGGCACCGTTTGGCGGATTCAAAATGTCAGGCCAGGGGCGGGAACTGGGTGAAGAGGGGCTGAAACCCTATCTCGAGACGAAAACAGTAACCGTCGCGCTCGATTAAGAGTGCTGTCGCCGCTATCGCGGCTGGCTTTTGATCCTGCTTGTTGGACTGCGGGTTTCGCCGGTTTCACCGGCTTCACCCGCAGCTAATTGCTGTCGCCGCTGTCGCGGCTGGCTTCTGATCCTGCTTGTTGGACTTTTTTCCGGGGACGTTTTTCGACGGATGGCGGAAACGAGGTGCGCGTCTTAAAAAAAACCATGGCGCCAAAAAAATTCTGGATTGGCCGGGCCGGGACCGTTACAATCCCGATCCACGGTGACCTCGGGTTTCCGGACTGCCTCCACTTTCGATCAAGTCTGCACAAATCCGGAACGCCTTCAGGGTTCGTTCCGATTTGCGTCTGTTCGTTAACCCTGTTTTGTTCGGGAGATTGAGATGAGGCGATCCTTCGCGATATTGGTGACAACACTTCTGGTGGGAGGCAGCGGACCTGCAAGGCCGCAGGCGAATGCTCAAACCCACACGGCGGCTGTTTCCGGCGAGGCTGTTTCCGGAAACAACGCGGTACAGGTCCTGGTCAAGGGGCAGCGGATGACTGCCGGGGAACTGGCGGAAAAAAATGCCCGTGACCCACGACTGACTGAATACCTTGAGATTCGCCAGCAGGCTCCAGACAATTTTGAAGGGCAGACCCAACTGGCGGGCTGGTGCGATGCGCGCGGTTTGGCGGAACAGCGCGATGCCCATCTGAAACGCGCGCTGATGTTTGACCCTGACAATGCCGCCGTGCGCAATACTTTGCGGCACGTGAATGTGAATGGCGTGTGGATGTCGCCGCAGCAGATTGCGGACGAGCGGGAAATGATGGCAGCCGCCAGCCAGAGGCTGGCTGATTTCCAGGATGCCGTGTCCGACATTGCTCGCCGACTGGCCTCAGACAGAAAAAAGACCCGTCAAACCGGACTGGACAAACTGGAGGACCTGAGTGATCCGCGGGCAGTCACTGCACTGGAATACATTCTGGCTCCGGTCAATGAGCTGGCCGGACAGAAAGCCGTTCAGGTCATTTCGCGGTTCAGCGAACGGGAGGCGACCGAAGCGTTGCTGCGGATCTCCCTCTCCAGTCCCTTTGACAGCGTGCGTACCAGTGCCCTCGAACGGCTGGAAGTCCGCAACCGTTTCGACTTCGTACCCGGATTGATGGAGCATCTGCTGACGCCGTTTACAGCGCAAAAGGCGATTATTCCCGATGCCCGCGGCAATGTACTGTATCAGTATGTGCTCCATCAGAGGGACAAAGACTCTGATGCCGTGATGCAATTCGATTCGCTGTTTCTTCAGAACCCGAATTCCGATCGCGACCTGATGCCCAATTTGCAAATCGATGCGGCGGTCCGTGTCCGGCGGGCTGATGCGATCGTCCAGCAGGCCAATCAGCAAATCGAGTCCAGAAACCTCGTCATTCTGGACGTTCTCAGGGCCACGACCGGAGTTGATCCGGGAAATACTCCCGAAGACTGGTGGCGGTGGTGGCACGACGAAAACGAAGTGACGCTGTACGAACGCCCGGTGGCCTACCGGCGCGCGGTCAATACTGAAATGACAGGTGCCTACCTCCGGAATCCGGCCTTTCCATTGACCAGCTCCCGCTCAGCGGGTCGCAGCTGCGAATGTCTGGTCGCAGGTACTCCTGTCTGGACCGACCGGGGGCCTCTCGCTGTTGAAACCCTGACGGTAGGCGACCGTGTGTTGTGCCAGGACATGGATACGAACGAACTGGAATACCGGTCGGTGTTGCAACCGACGCAGCGACCACGCACGGCGACATTCAAAATGGTGCTCGACGGAGAGACGGTTCAGGCCAGTG
>JBGSVU010000849.1:0-4929 GCA_041752775.1 Pirellulaceae bacterium
CCAGTACGTTGGTGAACGGCATTACGCTGTCGCCCGCCGCGTTCAAACCACCCTGCAGCGCTACCGCGAGTTGCAGGACATTATCGCGATTCTCGGTGTCGACGAGTTGAGCGAACAGGACAAATTGATCGTTCATCGCGCCCGCCGTATCGAGCGTTTCCTCTCCCAGCCGTTTTTGGTCGCCGAAGTTTTCACCGGCAAGGCCGGTGAGATCACACCGCTCACGGAAACGATCCGCAGTTTTGAGGAATTGCTCGACGGCAAATGGGATCACCTCCCTGAAGATGCCTTTATGTACGTCGGTGTCATCGAACAGGCCGAAGAACAGGCCAAGAGAATGGCCGCCGCGGCAAAGAAATAGGAAGACTGTCCCGAAGGGATAACAGCCACTAGCCGGTGGTTGAGCGCAGCGACACCACCGGAAACACGCAGGCCACAATTGAAAATATCCCGAAGGGATAACAGCCATTAGCCGGTGGGTGAGCGCAGCGACACCACCGGAAAATTCGGGGCAATCACGCATCAACCCACAATCGAAAAATATCCCGAAGGGATAACAGCCATTAGCCGTTGGTTGAGCGCAGCGACACCACCGGAAACTTCGGGGCAATCACGCATCAACCCAAAATCGAACTTCCACAGGCAATCCCATGCAGGTCCTGGTAGTCACCCCCGAAGCCACCCAACTGGACGTTCAGGCCAAATCGCTGGCCGTCCCGCTGATCGACGGCGAAGCCGGCATTCTGGACAATCATTCCCCGATGATCGGTCAACTGGCTCCGGGCGAGCTGCGTGTTGAAACCGGCAGCACGACCAGCCGTTACTACGTAGACGGTGGATTCGTTCAGGTTGCCAACAACGTCGTTTCAGTCCTGACAGGCCGCTGCATCACATTCGACAAAATCGATGTTGCCCACGCGCGAAAGCTGCTGGAAGAAACCAAAGTCACGGCCGCCGACAGTTCCGAAGTCCTTGAACTGAAAAACAAAACCCTTGCGCAGGCCCGGGCGCAGCTGCGGCTGTCCGGAAACGGCTGAGCCAAACAGGGTTAAAAGCCGCCCGGGTTCCTTTTTTTGACACGGCAATGTCCCTGCCATTTTAGTCAATGACCGGTCAACCTCAGACTGAATCGGGGATTTTTTCTGCCGCCATTCCCGCTACCGTTTCCTGTTCCAGTTCATCGATCGCGGACAGGTAGCGTTTGTAATCGTCGCTGTCGGCCGGTGAGTAGTTGAGGTTTTTGAACAGCCCGGTGAGGCTGGTGAAATAGTCGCGGACGGCCGCTTTGTCAGCAAAATCGTACTGCCGTTCGATCAGGCGCTGACACAACAGGAACATCTTTTTCTGGCGATCTGCAGAGACCGTCACATCGACCCTGTCAAAGGCGTCCTGTTGCAGAAAAACCATGTCCAGAAACAGGGCCTTCTGGTAGACCACAAAGTCTTCGGTCGTAATCCCTTCTTCACCAGTCACCTGCATCATCTGCAGAATGTCGTTGCCCTTGTGTAACAGATCGTGCAGGGCGGTGACCGATTGGGTCCAGTTGGGGTCGATGTTCTGGTCGAACCAGGGCGCCAGCTGTTCCCGGTAACGGGACCATGAAATCAGCGGATCGATGGCCGGGTAGAATCGTTTGTAAGCCCGTTCGTAGGAGAGTCCCAGAAAACATTTGACGGTGGCCAGTGTCGACTGGGTCACAGGTTCTTCAAAATTTCCGCCGGCGGGTGAGACGCTGCCGATCAGAGTCAGGCTGCCGCTCGAACCATCGGGTGTTTTCAGCACGCCGGCCCGTTCATAAACGCTTTTGATCGCCGAATCGAGGTAGGCCGGAAAGGCTTCTTCGCCGGGGATTTCTTCCAGCCGCCCCGAAGTCTCACGCATGGCCTGGGCCCAGCGGGACGTGGAATCGGCCAGCAGCAAAACGTCCAGCCCCATCTGCCGGTAGTATTCACCGATGGTGATTCCTGAATAAATCGACGCTTCGCGGGCCGCGACGGGCATCGACGACGTGTTGCAAATAATGATCGTACGGTCCATCAGTTTACCGCCCGTCCGCGGGTCTTCCATTTCGGCAAACTCATGGATGGTCTCGACGACTTCTCCGGCCCGTTCGCCACAGGCCACCACAATCACCACATCGATCGTCGCGTACCGCGCCAGCAAACCCTGGGTCACCGTTTTCCCGGCGCCAAATGGGCCAGGGATACAGGCCGTACCGCCGCGGGCGACAGGAAAGAACGTATCAATGATCCGCATGGTGGTCAGCAGCGGCTGGCTGGGGAATTCCCGTTTGGCCCGTCGCTGTTTGAGCATCACCGACGGAATTGGCCGGCGTACGGCCCAGTTCCGGATCATGTTCCAGTCGTGTTCAACGCCCGCCGCATCCCTGACGGTGACCACGGTCTGGTCAACGGTCATCTGGCCCGCATGGACACGGATGACTTCGACCATCCCGGCCAGATCAAACGGGGCCATGATTTTGTGGGTCACATTCCGTTCAGCGACTGTGCCCAGAACATTTCCCGAACCGATTTGATCACCCACCCCGACCGATGGTTTGAAGTCCCAGCCCCGTTTTTTGTCGAGTGGATAAATCTCGCGGCCCCGTTTCAGAAAAAAACCATCCTGTTCACCGAGCAGGGTCAGCGGATTCTGCAGCCCATCGAAAATCACACCCAGCATTCCCGGACCGAGATTGAGTGACAGGAGCGAACCCGTCAACTCGACCCGGTCCCCATACCGGACGCCGTGGGTTTCTTCGAAAACCTGCAGATCCGCCACGTTGCCGTAGATCCGCAACACCTCGGCTTTCAGACGGTCCTGGCCGACGATCACCATCGCGACTTCGTTTTTCATGATGGCCGCGTTATCTGCCTGAACGGTCACGATGTTCCCGTTGACGCCAATCACCCGTGCGGTCTTGGCTTCAGGACTGGAAAAGTTTGGCGTAGTCACCCAGAGTCTCCACAAGAATGGTATCGAATCGGTGCTGGCCGGTTTCGGAATTGCGACTGGTCCAGCGGTCAATGATTTCCCAGCGGGCAAGGTACAACAGGATCGCCTCAAAGGAAAAAGTGTATTGTTCGGCCATGCGGCTCCATTGCGTGTAACTCGTTTCAAACAACAGACGCTGCGCACCCATCGCATCACCGGCGGCCAGCAGGGCTTCAAACTCCCCGATCCAGGGATAGCGACCGGACAAATTGAACTGCGGCTCGCCATAATTCCGGCGAATGTGCTCCACCCACTGGCCAACACCCCTGGGAGCAGGCAAACCAGCCCGCTTCAGCCGGACAGCGCTGACGATAGTGCGTGTATCAATGCGGATCTGAATCATTTCACGCAGGACCGGGTTGGAAATGTCGTGCATCAGCTGTTCGTATTTCGCAATGAACTCTGCGTCGGTCCGGTCGAGCGGCTGCCGGTCCCAAACGAGAAAACCGCGCCACTGTTCAATCACTTCTGCGTCGTCCTCATCCAGCATTCGCAGCCGCTGTTCCAGCCGTGGCGCCGAAATCGGATCGCGCTCCACGTCGAAACGGGGCGGCAGCGGCGGCAGGCTGGCAATCAACGTGTGATACGAGCGACTGGACACGGTGTTTTTCCCGGGTTTGTACGATGGACGTCCGCGTCCGTCGAACTGTGGTTGAATCGACGGACAAGGATGTCCATCGTACTTAATTGCAGCGTCAATAATGTTCTTCGTTCTCAGTTACGACAGACAAGGATGTCCGTCGTACCTAATTGCGGCGACAAGGATGTCCATCGTACTTTTGGCTATTCGTCCTTTTCCATAATCGCGCGGTAGCGTGGGACAAGGTATTGCAGCAGCAGCGTCGTCAGGGTTTCGTCGGTCAGTTCCAGCTGGATGTCGTCTTCGACAATCTGCAACCTGATACCGGGGCTGGGATCATCCGACACGCCAAATGTCAAACCATCGCGCAGGACATCTGCAGTCAGGCCGAGGACAAAAGCGGCCATCGATCCGGGCTGGACATTGGCGACTTCACTCGCGATTTCCTCCCGGGTCGCGGACCCCGACGGAAGCAGCACCCGCAGGTGTTTTTTCGTGTCGTCCGGCCTGGCTTTGCGGGAAACCTCCAAAATCAGCTCTTCCAGAAATTTCCGGTCTTTCAGCGTGAATCCGACCAGCCGTTTGAGACGGTTCTTGAACTCTTCGTAGCAGGCTTCACGGACTCGCAACAACACGTCGCGGCTGGCGAGGCGCAGGGCAGCGTTGCCGTTTTCGACGATCTTGTCCCGTTCGACTTTTGCTTCGGCAATTATCCTGTTGGCCTCGGCGCGGGCGTCGTCGAGTATCTGCATCGCTTCCCGGCGGGCATTCCCTACCAGCCGTTCGGCCTGGCTTTCACCCAGTGCGACTCCCTCCTCGTGCAGCTTGTTGATCAGCTCCTGGACGCCGCTCGATTGTTTGTTGTCAGCCATGTCCGTTCTGGTTCCTGATTGATGTTGCCTGGTGTTTGTGCGGCGGGGTTTTTTTCAGCCTTGTGGTTTCCGTGAACTGGTCGGGATCCGGCCTACCTGACTTTCGCAGGCTGGCAGGTCCGCAGCCGGTTTACGTCGCATTGGCACCCGGGATTCCGCCCGCGAGAACGAGTGCGAATATGAACGCAAATACGGCAAAGCCCTCGACAATCGCCGCCGGTGCCACCGACAGTCCGAAAATTTCCGGCTTGTGCTTGCTGACGTTAATTGCTGACGCACAACAGGCTCCCTGGTACATCGCACTGAACATCAGGGCCAGCCCGCACAACAGTCCGATCGAGAACAACCCGGGTGCACTGAGGGTTTCCACCGGATGGCCGTTCAGCGTGAACATCACAACGATCCCGTAAATCATTTGCGAGGAAGGCAGGGCGGACAGTCCGACCAGCCTTCCATAACCACTTTCGACATCCAGCATCGCAC
>JBGSVU010000850.1:0-1738 GCA_041752775.1 Pirellulaceae bacterium
TCAGCATTGCGACAGCGGTAGCCGTAAAGCTGGCGGTCGCAAACATCCAGGCTCGAAATTCAGCGGAATAGCGGTTCATGCTCTGTTTTCAGAATGGGAATTTTGGGCGGACGGGCAAACAGGCCGGTTCCAGTATCGCGACCGGGGATGGCCCAAATTGCGTGGTTCGAACGCCAGGGCGATCGATTGCGGAATGGGCCAATATACCACGTTTGAATGAAGTCGGGAAAAATGTCGTGAAATAGGGGCATCCCGTTCGGATTTTGCGTTTGGCCAGTTAAGATTGACGGACCGCAGATGGCCATCCACAGCGATCCATTCGTGATTCAAGTTTTTAACATCCTGACCTGCTCCCGGTATCATTGTATGTCCAAAGTCAAATCCTCACCCGACGCCCCGGAAACTGATTCCGACCGGGGCACTGCGGCCCGGCTGGCTGATGGCAGCTGGCCGGTTTCCTCTGCCGACAAGCTGGGCGGAAAGCATCTGCGAAAGATGCTGGCGAAATTTTCTGTACATCCCTTACTGTGGGTCGCGACGGGAGAAACCCGTAAAAGCAGTATTGGAAAAATCCTCCAGGGCTCGATGCCTGCAACGGTGGCCTCACACGCCAGACAAAAGCCGGGCAAAAGCAGATCCGCGAAACCGGAATCTGCCACCAGTCGCAAATGGATCAGCCGATTTCACAAGGCCGTGGTTGCTGGACACTTCGAAGGGCTGAGTCAGCAGTCCCGGCCCGATGCGTTTCATGTTCTCGCCGGCGCGTGGTTGCTGGGAATGTCAGCGCATCGCGGCAGTGCGACGGCAGACACGGTTGCCGTTCAGCGCCAGTTGCTCGAACAGATCTGTTCGGCGGCCGACATGTTTGACGAATTGCCGCATGAGGATCCTGTCAACTGGATCTGGACCCAGGTCGAACTGCCGCTGGTGCTGGCTGCCTGTTTTCGCCCCGGTGATGGAGCCCCAGGGGAACTGGCTGGGCGGGCGCTGCGGCGTCTGGAGTCATGGTTTGTCGAATCGGTCGACGAGGAGGGCTGCCTGGCCGGTCGATCGGCCGAAAGCGTCGGTCTGGTATCGGCTTCGGTTTTTCGCATCGCGTTGTTGACGCAAATGCTGGGCCTGGAAATCACGGACAGCGCCGCCACCCGGCTGGACTGGATGATTCGCCAGTTCCTGTTGCTGACGGGCAGGAAGGGGCAGCTGTTGTTCGCGCGGGAAACCCTGCAGCACGATCCCGCGGTGGCCGACCTGTTGATGCGACTTGTGCCCGATCCGGCCGACCGGCGGCTGGTCCAGCAGATTTGGGGCAGGGAAGAATACGCAACAAAAAAACTGCCCGAAACCTCGCACTATTCCGAGAACCAGGGAGTCGGCGTCCTGCGTTCGGATTGGTCGTCCACTGCCGGCCGCGTTGGTATTGCGATCGATGGCACGGCCATGAGCATTGAAATTGCTGCCGCCGACCGCCTGTTTGCCGGCCAGCTGGAAACGTCGTGGAGCGTGAACGGAAAAGTCCAGTTGTGGGATGATCTGGCGTGGGAACTGGTCTGTTGGCACGAGGATCCGGAAGTGCAGTATCTCGAACTGCAGCTGGAGCACGAAAACGGGTTGACCTTTCAGCGTCAGTTCGTGTTGTTGCCCAAGGACCAGGTATTGCTGGTCGGCGATGCCCTGTTAGGCAAACAGTCTGGCCGAATCGACTACCGGATGAACCTGCCGCTGGCCCCTGGAGTCAGTG
>JBGSVU010000851.1:0-5099 GCA_041752775.1 Pirellulaceae bacterium
ATCATCGGCGTTGTCGATCGAAACGTCGCTCAACGCCAGCGGTCCAGGCGGTGAACGCGTGGTCGAGTTGAGGATCGAACAACCCGATCCCTCCCGGCCGGTAGTGCGGGATGGCAAAGTCCTGGTGCCGGAGAAGTTCTGGACTGTGCAGCAGACGGTGGCTGTTCCGGACGGTGGCAGCAGCGAGATTCTGTTGCGTTTCGAACAGACCTTGCCGCCGGGAACGCATCAGGGGACGATTTCGATTCTCGGCAGCGATGCGTTGCCGGTGGACGACCAGCGGTTTTTTACAGTCCAGGTCGCCGACCGCTGGCGGGTGCTGATTCTGCATGCTCCGGGGGTCAATCCCGCCAATCTGGAATTCACGCTGGCGCCACCCGGTTACGAAGGTTACGACCTGACGGTTTCGCCCCAGTCCGAAATTGGAACACTCGACCTCGGCCAGTTCAACGCCGTGTTTTTGCTGGATCCAGGGCCGCTGGCGGAATCGGACTGGGGCCGGCTGGAAAAGTTTGCGATGGAGGGCGGTGGTGTCGGCGTTTTTCTCGGCTCGCGGGCGCTGTCTGGCGGCGTTGCGGATGCATCGTTTGTCGTTCCGTCGGCGCGGCTGATTCTGGGTGGGACGCTGACGTTTCCCTGGCGAAAACCAGAAAACGACCTGTTCGTCGCGCCTGACAATTTCAGCCATTCGATTTTTTCCGGTGTTCGGCCTGTCCAGTCCACCCTCGCATGGAACCGGTTTCCCGTAAGGATGTTCTGGGGAATTGAGACCGAATTCGGAGCCGGTGCGCCGGGCCAGGTGGTGGCCAGCTACTCCAACGGGCAACCCGCGATCCTGGAACGCGTGATCGGGCTGGGCCGCTCAATCGTGATGACGACACCGATTACGGAACCGGCCCGCCCCGAAGGCCGCCCGTCGTGGAACAGTCTTTTTGCCGGCAGCCCTGTTCCCGCCTGGCTGTTGGTGCGGGGGATTGGGCTGTACCTCGTTCAGGCCCGCACCGAGACCCTGAACCTGATGGCGGGCAGCCCCGCAAGACTGAAAAACGATGTGCGTGTTCACCCCGAATCCTACACGATCTTCACTCCGGACGTGGACCGCCCACCGGCTGAACTGGGCGCCAGCCGCGGTGAAGTCCGGTTTGCCTTTACGCAGTTCCCCGGCCAGTATCGTCTGAAAGGGGCTCGCGAAGGGCCCGTCATCCGGGGATTCAGTGTCAATATCGAAGATTCCCAAACCGATCTCAGGCGCATCACAACAGAACAGCTGGATTCGATCCTCGGTGAAGGCAACTATCGTGTGGCCCGCGACCAGTCCGAATTCGAGCGGCAACAGGGCACCAGCCGCCGGGGCCAGGAGTTTTATCCGATGTTGCTGATCGTGCTGGGTATAGTATTGGGCGCGGAAACATTGTTGAGCAACCGTTTCTACGGACGTTCGCGGGCAGCACCGGCGATGCCAAATCCGTAGCGAAACTCATTTGGCATTTCCGGCGGCGGCATCTGACCAGTGGAAACCAGCACCAGACCTTGTGGCGATTTTCGCTACCGTGTGAATGTCTCAAGAAAAACCTCCGCCAGCGAAAACAACCCGGTCCACATCCAGACCGTTGCCAGACCCGGGTGCGAAGTCCGGTCCGGCCATCGGTTCATCGCCGCGAGGCGGTGACGTTTTCCGGCTGTTGCATACGGCCGACTGGCACCTCGGAAAAATGCTGGGCGACCGCGACCGGATTGAAGAACACCGCCGGTTTCTGGAATGGTTGCTGGCGACGATTCTGGAATACAGGGTCGATACGCTGTTGGTCGCGGGAGACGTTTTTGATTCGCCCCGGCCACCCCAGTCCGCCACGCAGCTGTATTTCGATTTTCTTTCGCGAGTGTTCCGGCAATCGGACTGTCAGGTGATTGTGACAGCCGGCAATCACGATTCCCCCGGTCATCTGGATGCTCCGCGCAGTGCCCTGCGGGCGCTGAACGTACATGTTGTGGGCGAGTTGCCCGGGACGCTGGGCGACCTGATGATTCCGTTGCCATCGGCGGATGCACCCGAGGTCGTTGTGGCGGCGGTGCCATTCCTGCGCGACCGGGATTTGCGATCGGGCAAGTTTGGTCAAACCAGCGAAGAGATCGCTGCGGAACTGTGCGAGGGGATCGCCAGGAAATATCAGGCCGCCGCCGATCTTTGCAGTGCGCTGGACCCGCGCGTCGCGCGGGTCGCCATGGGACACCTGACCGTGCTTGGATCGCAACCGTGCACCAGTGAACGTGGGATTCATGTGGGAGGGCTGGGGTCGGTCGGCGAAGCGGTTTTTCCGGAAGTCTTTCAGTATGTGGCGCTGGGACATTTGCATCGGCCCCAGACCATTCGGGCGAGTCAGGGCGCTGCCGCTGCGGTGGGTGATCCTGTTGAGACGGGATTCACGCGAGTGGCTTACAGCGGGTCACCAATTCCGCTTGGTTATTCCGAAGCCCGGGACGCAAAGTCGGTGCGGCTGGCCGATTTCAGGAATGGTCAGCTGGCAGGCCAGACTGTGATCCCCGTGCCGGTCTTTCGCAGACTGGTCTCACTGGACACGATCCCCGAAAATTTGAGTGACGACCTGGCCGCGGTTCCGGCCGGTGAAGATGGACTGGAGACCTGGATCGAACTGAACCTGACCACCGATCAACCCGCCGCTGTGTTGATCGATTCGGCCCACGCGTTGGTGGCCGGTCGAAACGCGGTCATCACCAAAATCAGTGTTCGTGGCGAGAATGGGCCGTCGCGTCTGGAACACGACCCGGTGGATTTTTCACGGACAGCGTCGCTGCTGGACGATCCTTTTGCGGTCTTTGAGACGTTGCTCCAGCAAATTCCGGAATCGGATGCAGCGGAGGGTGACGAACCGGAAAGCATGCGGGTCGGTTTGAGAAGAGCTTTTGTGGAACTGGTCGAATCTGCCGAACAGTCTGACGGAATGACCGAACTGCCTTCGCGTGAACTCCGCCAACAGGATTTGGGTGACGAATCGACGGAACAGGTTAGGTCACCTGACGGAGGGAGCGACCGGGATGCGAAAAAGAATGCCGGCAACAGCCAGCATCCGCCGCAAGCCCTTTTTCAGGGTGACCTGTTCGGAGGCCAGGAATGAAGATCCTGAAAATCGGTTTTGAAAACCTTCACTCCCTGGTTGGGCGGCACCAAATCGATCTTGAGACGGGACCATTGGGGCAGTCGGGCATTTTTGCGATAACGGGTCCGACTGGATCCGGCAAATCAACGATTCTCGACGCAATCACGCTGGCGCTGTATGGACGGGTGGCCCGCTACGGGGCCACCAGCCGCCCCGACAACATGCTGTCCCGCCAAATGACCGAGTGTTATGCCGAAGTGGAATTTTCGACGGCGGCGGGGCGCTTTCGCGCCGAATGGCGGCTGAAAAAAGCGCGTGGAAAAATCGATGGCAACATTCGGGTCACCCATCGGTTGTTCAACACTGCGGGGGAGACACTGGCTCAGTCGACACGCCAGGTCAACGCCGCAATGGAACAGCTGACGGGACTCGATGCCGAACGTTTTCTCCGGTCGGTCATGCTGGCCCAAAACGACTTCGCCCGATTTCTCCGGGCCACTCCCGACGAACGATCGACACTGCTGGAAAAACTGACTGGGACCGGGATCTATTCGGCACTGGGAGCTCACTGTTTTCAGTTGTACAAGACGATGAACGCTGAACTGGATTCGCGGCGACAACGGCTGCAGACATTGCAGCCAATGACTGTTGAAGAGCGGCAGACTCTGGAATTACAGATGCCACCCCTGAAAGCGGAGATTGAAGCGACGAATTCCCGGCTGCAGCGATTGAACCGGCAAATCGGTTTGGGCGAGCAGCTGCTGGAACAGTCGAAAATTGTCGCCGATGCAGAAGTGCGGCTGAAAACAGCCCAACTCCAGTACGAATCCGCGGTTTCCCGGCGATTGCAACTGGAACGTCACCTGTACGCCCAGCGTTTTCGTTCGGATTTGTCGGCATGGGACAGGGCCACGCAACAGCGTACCAGGTTGCAGGACGAAGTCGTCACGTTGTCAAAAAAAGACGATCAGCTGAAAAGCGGTTTTTCCCAGACAGTGCAAAAGGCGCGCGTCGTGGCGCGGCGATGTTGGGACGCACTGGTGCAACAAGAGAAAGGCAGTCAGGCAGCGCTCGCAGAAAACCGGCAGGCGCTGGAACATCTCGCGGAGTGGTTTCGCGAGAACGAATCGGACAGGACTCTGGCCGAACGTTATCCTGATCTGTCGCGACAGGTGCAACAACTCGAAACCGACAGGCAACTGGCCAGCGAACTGGCGCAGAATATCTCCGCCAAAAATGCCGCTCTCGCGCAGGTCGACAGCGAACTGGCTCAATTGTCCGGGCAATTGCAACGGGACGCGGCGAATTTCGAAGAATTGAACGCAACCTGGCAACAGGCCAGCGAATCACTGAAACAGCTGGGCGGCGACGCGACTGCGGAACATTCGGAACGACGGCTGGAGTCGTTGCAGGACGACCTTTCCCGGCTGCAACAGCTGATGGCGCAACTGGACAGTCTGAGCAGACTGAGGAAGGAACGGGCCAGCCTGGAGAAAACGACCGTTCAGGTCGCGGCGGCCTGCACGAGGGCTTCAGCGAGGGTTCAGCAACTGGAAACAGCGAATGCGGAGAAACAGAAACTGGTCGAGACGCTGCAGCAGTCGATCCAGCAGCAGCGACTGCTCGCCAGTCTGCAGGACCATCGAAGGGAACTGGAGGACGGTTGTCCCTGCCCGCTGTGCGGATCGCTGGAGCATCCGCTGGCCGGGGTGGACCCCGAAGTAATGGCAACGCAAAGTATCGCGACGAAGTCACAACTGGCGAATGAACAAAAAGCCGCGGAGGTGCTCGCCAACCAGTTGCGCGAAGCGAGTGAGGAACGGTCCCTTCAGGAAATTCAGCACGTTCAATGTTTGATTCAGGGCCAGCAACTCGATGTGCAAATGGAGACGCTGCAGTCCGGAATCGGTGCGGCGGCGACTGGCCTGAATTTGACAGGCGAGGTGGACGAACTACGGGTCGGCCAGCGGATGGAACAGGCGA
>JBGSVU010000852.1:0-2018 GCA_041752775.1 Pirellulaceae bacterium
CGGACTTACACGGATTCGGAAGGGAAGCCGGCGATCTGCCCGTTGTTGCTGGCCGGTCCCCAAATGATCCGGATGGCGGAAACCGTTGCCGCCGAGCCCGCGGAATTGCCTCCGTTCTGGCCCTGGATGATCGGTGTTTCGGTTTTGCTGGCGGCTCTGGTTTCCTGGGCTGCCCAGCGAAGCGTCAGGAAAATCGGACGTCGCGAACCTGCGGCGAGAACCCGCACGGCACTCGCCGAACTGGAATTGAATCCGGACATAAAAAGTGATCGCGAGGAAATTGCCTTGTTTCAACAGCGGAATTCGTAAGCATGGATCTTCACCGCGGCGGTTCGATCGGCGCCCTGTTTTTTACCGTGCTGACAGTGCTGTCCGGTTCGCTGGCAGGTTTTGCTTCCGCTCAAATCGTGCATTCTGAACAGGAGTTGCAGTTGTCGGGACTGGAACCGAGTGAAGCGGCGCTGTACGCTTCGGCCGGTGCGGTTCGGGCCGATTCCACTCAACCAGCGGACGAAATCGTTTTGCGGCTGGCATGGCGGACGCGAAAACTGCCCCAGGAACAACTTGACCTCGCGGCGACGGACCTGTTCGCGGACGGAACCTCGCCCGATGATTTTTCCCGCTACCAGTTTCGGGCCGTGCGGGTCTGCGGCAGCCTGACAAAAATCGAACCGTGGCCCGCGCTCGACCCCGATGCGACTCCACCATTCTGGAAATTGTCCCTGACGATCGATGGGGGCCCCGCGGTGGTTGCGGTTGTGTCCTGGATTCCGGCCGTCTGGCAGAAATCGGTATTGCCCCTGAGACGTGTGTGTCTGTCGGGACTGGTGGTCGCGCCGCTGCAGGCGGATAAGGGAGACCAGCCTGGCGGTGCATGGTTGCTGGCAAGTCATCACGCCCACTGGATGCCAGAAACAGTCGATGAAGCGGGCGGGATTACCGCGGGTGTCGTTGCGCTGGGCGAGCATGGATTTGATGCGGGAATGATCGATGAAATACGGCGGGTTGGCAGTGGACCGATGCGGGTTGGCGAACGGGTGGTTTTTGATGCTTTCCTGAACGCCGTTTCCCGGACGGGTGAAGCGGACTGGGCAAGGCTTTTACAAAAAAACGAGGTCGGTTCGATTGCCACGATACTGCGGCGGCCCGACCAGGTCATTGCCAGTCCGGTCGGGTTGCAGGGAACGGTGCGCCGCGTGACGGAAATCGGCAATGGAATCCACCAACTGGAGTTGTTTGTGGAGACGGGGCGCAAGTCGATCGGGATCACGAACGCGGCGGGCGAGCGAATCGGGTTCGGGCCCCGTTTGCCGGTGACGGTTGTTTTGCCAGAGAGTGTGGCGATGCCCGACGGGACTGACGGAAGTCTGGTGGCGGTCGATGCCTATGCTTACCGGTTTTGGAGTTACGAGTCGGGATTTTCGGCGGCCAGCGGGATCGAATCGGGGCAAACGGTACCGCTGGTCGTGGGCTGGCGTGTTCGCCTGGTGGAAACAGGCCGGGCGACTGTGGACGCGGTGCTGGGTTGGGCGATCACGTTGCTGGTGGGAGCTGTGGGAATGATCGTGGTGGCAGTCTGGTGGATGAATCGCCGCGACACCCACCGCCGCCGGACCGTTCTGCCAGATGCCAAAGACGTGAAATTTCCGGAGTTGTAGAAGCCATTCGCCAGCCTCACCACAGAAAGCAAAACCCCGTTAACCGTGCACCCTGAAAGGGTGCCAGCCTCATCATTGTACCAATGATGCCGCCAGTGCCGTGACGCGATTACTGGAACTCGGCCTTGAACCGTTTCTGGTATCCAGCAGCGTGGTTGAAGTACTGGCCCAGCGGCTGGTCCGAAAATATGCGACCAGTGCAAGTCGGTCGTCGAGGCAACTCAATCAGACTCTGGTGACAGTACCCGTTCCGGTCTTTCCTTTGTGGGGAGTGGCTGCGCCAACTGCCGTCAAACCGGTTATCGCGGCAGCCTGGGCCTGTTCGAACTGATGACCATCAACGAATCGATCCGCACGCTG
>JBGSVU010000853.1:0-3100 GCA_041752775.1 Pirellulaceae bacterium
GTGGCGACTTTTCTTCCGGGTCCCAACCACCAGGCCTATGCCGGGATGCTGAACGGTGGAATTATTGGCACCCTGCTCGATTGTCATGGCGCCTGGACGGCGGCATGGCATTTGATGCAACGCGACGGGCTGGACGGGCCACCCTGTGTCGTGACCGCGGAATACACCATCAAAATGATGTTGCCTACACCCGCCACGGAGTCGCTGAATATTGCCGGGTGGGTGATTCAGGCCGGAAATCGCAGTGTGCGGGTCGGATGTTCGCTGGCGGCAGGCGACAAAGTCACGGCGACTTGCGAAGGCGTTTTCGTCGCCGTCACCGAAGGCCATCCGGCCTGGCACCGCTGGTAAGGGGGTTTCATTTGCTGCTGGGCGCTCTATTTTCACAGCCGTTCACCCGCCAGGGTCTGACGCGTTATTCGGCCGGGTTACTTACAATCAGACCACCCATGTACCGCCGAAAAACGGGCCTGACCCCCTAAAACAGGGACAATGTGTTATCGACCCGTGAACGCTTACTTTTTTCGAACCGGGATTCTTTTACAACGACGACCATGATTGATTCATCGCTGACCGCACACGTTCGCTGGCTGGACTCCTGCCGTGACGAAATGCTGGAACTGCTGATTCGCCTGTGTGACACCAATTCCGGAACGCGAAATCTGGCGGGGCTGGCTGCCGTCCGACAAATGCTGGCGCAGACCTTTCAGCCGCTGGGTGGCGAGCAGTCGGTTCATGATATCGACCCGCTGGAAAGCGTCGACGATGCGGGCAATCTGGTGTGCGAACCGCTGGGGCAACTGTTGCAGATCATCAAATATCCCGACCGTCGGCCTCGGGTCATTCTCTGCATTCATATGGACACGGTTTATTCGGCGGCCAGTACGTTTCAGAAATGCAGCTGGATCGATCCGAATCGTCTGAATGGTCCGGGTGTGATCGATGCCAAAGGTGGACTGGTGGTGATGCTGTTCGCGCTGCGGGCGCTGGAGCAGAGTCCCCTGGCGGGAAAAATCGGATGGCAGGTGATCATCAACCCCGATGAGGAAATTGGTTCGCCGGGCAGCAACCGGTTGATTCGCCAGGCGGCGGCAGCTGCCGACTGGGGGTTGCTGTTCGAGCCGACCCTGCCAAACGGATCGCTGGTTTCGACGCGCAAGGGGACCGGGAATTTCGTTTTTGTGGTGCGGGGGAAAAGTGTTCACTCGGGTCGCGACTTTGAAAACGGGCGCAACGCCGTTGTCGCGCTCTGTCGGTTGATGACCGGAATCCACCATCTGAACGGGGACCCCGACGTGACGTTGAACGTCGGTCGGGTTTCCGGCGGTGAGGCACTCAACGTCGTTCCGGACCTCGCCATAGGCCGCGTCAACGTACGGGTTCGCACACAGCAACAGGGCCTGCAGGTGGTCGAGCGTCTGCAGCAGCTGGTGCGACAGGCCTCTACCGAAGACGGGATTCGTGTCGAAATGCGGGGGGATTTTACTTCGCCGCCCAAGGAACTGATTCCGGGTACCGAAATCCTGCAGCGGCGAATCGAATCCGCTGGCGAACTGGTGGGGTTGCCGGTGACATGGCAACCCTCGGGAGGCGCCAGTGACGGCAACAAGTTTGCAGCGGCGGGATTGCCCAATATCGATTCGCTGGGACCCGGCGGAGCCGAGATTCACAGCCACAACGAGTTCCTGCAGGTCGACACGCTGGTGCCGCGCGCCCAGCTGGCGGCGCTTGTCCTGCTTTCCATGGCTGATCATGCCGGGCGCTCGTAGCCGGAGCCGTCTGGAAAAAACGGGGCTCCATCGCTCTCGATGCTGGAAGCGGAGGACGGTTTCCGGCTGGAATAAAAACTCTCCATCGGATAGCTTTGGAACAATCCAATTGCATTCGTTTCCGTGATTTTTTAACCGTCCGGATTCCACCGACATGGCTTCCAACAAAAATAACCGGCGGGATGTTCCGCAACCTGCTCCGGCCCGCGCCGAGAGCGGGATGACGAACCGGCTGGATTCCAGTCGCAGATTTCTGGTGATCATGTTTGTGATGATTGCCATCGGCGGTGGGATGCTGGCGCTGGCGCTTCGGCCCGGCGGTGATGTGCCCGAGTACACCTACGAGATCCTGCGCCGATTTCCACACGACAGGCAGGCGTTCACGCAGGGGTTGTGGATCGATCCGAAGGACGGGATGGTCTATGAAAGCACCGGGGTGTATGGCCAATCGACGATGCGCAAATGCAAACTGGAAACGGGCGAGGTTCTGCAGTCTGTCAAGCTGGGCCCGAAGGAATTCGGCGAGGGGATCGCGTTTGCCCATGGTCAACTGGTCCAGCTGACCTGGCAGGAAGAAAAGGCGATCGTGTGGTCCATGGACCTGGAACGGACAGGTGAATTGCCATTTCAGGGCGACGGGTGGGGGCTGACTTTTGACGGCACCCATCTGGTGATGAGCAACGGAACCAGCCGCCTGTCATTCCGCGATCCGAAAACTTTTGAAGAAGTCCGCCGGATCGAAGTCACCCGCAATGGGCGACTGGTGGGGCAGTTGAACGAACTGGAGTATTTTGGCGGTAAAATCTACGCCAATCGTCTGTACACGGACATGATTTACGAAATCGATCCCAGGACCGGAAAGGTCCAGGCGGACATCAACCTCAAGGGACTGTGGCCTGTTGCCGACCGGCCACGCGATGGTCTGTTGAACGGCATTGCAGTCAGCCAGGCCGGCGAACTGGTCGTGACCGGGAAATACTGTCCGGAAATGTTCGAGGTGAAACTGAAGCTGTCCGAAAGCAGGTAGCCGCACACCGTTGGCCAACCTGTGTCGCTGCGAATCCGATCCGTCCGCGAGCGCCAACCTGTCAACAATTCAGCGCCAACCTGCAACAGTTCCTACCGGACGTCGCGCCAGATGGTCTGGTTCCCCGTAGTCCATTCCGGTGTTTTTACCCGTCTGCTCACGAGATTCGAGTCGATCTCGCGGACCTCTGTTGCGAAGCCCACTGCCCGCAACGTTTCCGTTGCGCTGCACTGCACGCCACCACTGACAGCGGCAATGGTGTGACGAAAACGTGTATTCCCCTGCCGGGTCTCCAGTTCTTTCC
>JBGSVU010000854.1:0-4713 GCA_041752775.1 Pirellulaceae bacterium
GAGAGGATCGTTTCGACCAACTTCGTGGGAATGAACAGGTTGGTGTAGACGCCGGAGGGAAGTCCGCACTCGCCAAATAATTTTTCGATCGCCACCGCACACTGGGGTACGTTGCTGGCGTGCTTCATCAGCACGGTGTTACCAGCCATAAGATTGGGTGCCGCAAAACGGACGACCTGGTAGAACGGGAAATTCCATGGCATCACGCCCAACACGACACCAATCGGCTCATGGCGCAGGTAAGCGGTGGCGTCGTCGATTTCAAAGGGCTGGTCCGCAAGAAACTTCCCGGCACCAGCGGCGTAAAACTCCGCGATAGTGGCACAGTACTCGATTTCGTGCTGGCTCTCGGCGAACCGCTTGCCCATTTCGAGAGTAATCAGACGGGCGTATTCGTCCAGGTCCGAACGCAGCAATCCGGCGAACTTCTCAAGACAGACTTTTCGCTCCTCGAAGGTTGTCTGCTTCCACTGCCGGTAGGCGCTGTCTGCCGAATCGATAGTGTCGCTGAGGTCGTCCCTGTGAAGTGGCTCGAACTCGCGAATGGTTTTGTTGGTTGATGGATCGATCGTTGCGATGGTCATGGTGCCAGATCCCCCAATTTTGGAACGGTGATGGTTGGCGTGCGGCTGCCTTTTTTTGCTTCGTCTTGCCTGGGGGGGAACGCATTTGTTGCGCCACTATTCTTCAATACCTGTAAACGCCGGTCCAGACGCGCAGGCCCCTGATCAAGTGGACACTCATCGACCATCATGATCGGCAACCTGCCACGGTGACTGCCCTGGCGGGCCGGATCACGGTGAGGGAGCCCAAACGGTCGATCATGGGCTACCATGGTTCAGATCTTCCAGTTGACATTGCACTTCACACTTAAAGGTACCTCCATGTTCACCGGATACGCAGCCTCTTCACCTGAATCCGACTTTGCAAAAATCGAATTCGATCCCGGCGATTTGCTCCCCGATGCTGTTGAAATCGCTGTGGAGTACTGTGGAATTTGCCACAGTGACCTCAGCATGAAAAAGAATGAGTGGGACATGACGGAGTATCCCTTTGTCGGCGGTCACGAAATCGCCGGCAGGATCGTGGCGCTGGGTGACAGTGTCAGGCATCTGGATATGGGACAGCGTGTTGGCCTGGGCTGGACGGCGCGATCGTGCCTGCACTGCGATCAATGCCTGTCGGGTTACCAGAATCGCTGCGGCGCAGGTCAAGGCACGATCGTGGGTCGACACGGTGGATTCGCGGACAGGGTTCGCGGACAGGCCGGGTGGGCGATCCCGATTCCCGAAGGTGTCGAGTCGGTCGATTGTGGCCCGTTGTTCTGCGGAGGCCTGACGGTCTTCACGCCGTTTTTAAGCAACAACATTCGCGCGACCGATCATGTGGCGGTGGTTGGCATTGGCGGACTCGGGCACATGGCGTTGCAGTTCGCCAACGCCTGGGGATGTCACGTCACCGCCTTCTCGACATCGCCAGACAAAGAGAACGAAGCGAAATCGATGGGGGCTCACGCCTTTTTGAGCTCACGTGATGAAAACGCACTGGCATCCGCCGCCGGTCAGTTCGACATGATTTTGGTGACCGTCAATGCGAATCTTCCCTGGGATGCCTACATTGCAGCTTTGAAGCCAGGCGGACGGTTGCACCTGGTGGGTGCGGCCGAGTCGATTCAGGCGACCGTTTTCCCGCTGATTTTGGGCCAGCGCTCGATCGGTGGATCGCCAACCGGCGGCGTCGTTCCCGCACGTCAGATGATGGAATTCTGTGCCCGTCATAAAATCAAACCCGTCATCGAGACGTATCCGATGAGCGAAATCAACGACGCGATGGAGCGGCTCGAATCGGGCCAGGCCCGCTATCGAATCGTCCTGGAGAATGATCTCTGAAAGACGAAGCAGACCCGATTCAGTTCACACCGGGCCCGTAGCGGGGGACTACCTCCCGGCTGGCATCTTGCATTTCAGTCAAATCGTTTCGTCACCCCGGCCTGGATTCTGGAAAAAACACCAGATTCGTGACCGGAGCTACTCAATTTCCAGTCCAAATGGCTGCTCATCGAGCACTCGCCAGACTTTGGGAAAAACATACCAGGCCCCGTCAATTTTGACCAAACCGTCAAAACGCATTCCCGATGTTTCGCCAGGTCTGACGAAGCTGAATTCGTAAATTGTCAACCCCGGACTGAAAGAACTGGCAATCTGCCGATAGCCGCCGGGGAACGCCGATGCTTTTTCGGACCCGGCCCGGAACTCGTCAGTCGTGATTTTTCGCAGGACAATTTCAGTCTGACCAAGATTCGGCGCAAGCATCATTTCCGGGTCAGCGAACAATTGCGAATAAACTTTGAATGCGCGGGTTGCGACGTCGCCCTCCAACAGCTTTTGACAGGCCGATTCGGTTGGTTTCAGTGCCAACGTCAGTGCAGCCACGTCTGCGTCAGGAGTGAGGAACGCTTGCAAAATCTGCCTCGCCTCGACGTCTTCTGGCGTTGGGGGATCGCCGACCATAGTGGAGGCGACGACCACCGCCGGATCCGTGGCTGCTGGCCTGGCCGGAGTTTCTCCTTCGATTCCGGACAACTCTTCGCGTAACAAACCTTCTACGTTTTCAAAAAACGTCATTACCGATTTGGTCATCTCCTGACCTTCAGGTTTTCCGGATTCAATCCAGTTGACCAGACCCGAAACCGCTTCGACGGCGTCCCCGGTGGACTTGAATTTGGACCCGACGGTGCCGATTTTGATATTCTGTACAATCATGGCATTCATCTGTTTTTGACTCTCGGCGGTTTCCGGATCCGAGAGATCAGATGAATAGAGAATTCCGGCGAACATTGCGTCGGTTGCCAATTTCATTAGAGAGCCGCATTCGGGCGACTGCTGTTTTTTCAGTCGGCTCAAGACGGAATCTTCCGACTCACCGGTCAGATAATCGCGCGCCGTCCAAACCCCCGCAAAACCATCGATCTCCGGCATTTCGGGTAGCTGGATTCCCAGTGCTTTGGCAACCGCAGTCGCCTTGTCCAAAGTGGGCTGATATGACTCGGAAGCCGCGCCCCGGATCTTGAGGTTCATGACCAGCCCCAAATTTTTCCCAAGGAACCATGATGCATTTCTGGCTGAGGTCGAGACGGTTTGCCCGCCACCGATGTCCATCTGCACCATTTTGAGTTGTACCGCCGGATTCGCCACGCCGGCTTTTTCGTCGTTGGCGTCCTGGGCGCCCAGCGGGATTGATACCACCAATAACAAAAACAGCCCCAAACAGATGTTTCGAAGGATGGGCAGTGCAGACCACGAACAGGAAAACATTCTTCCATCCTTTGCAGTTAGGATAACTGATAGCGAATTCAACTTGGCAATTCCAGATCCACTTCTCCCCCTCAATTTTTACCAGAGTTGGTGAGCGTTTTCCACTCATTCGGCCAGATGATCCGCAGCGAAGAAGCGGAGCCAGACCCGAATCGCGTTTTCGGCCGGGCAGACGCCGCGCAGCGCGCTGAATTCGGCCTCGATGGGTCAAGCATCCGGCACGATGCGGCATGGCAATAGTTGCCAACTCGCGCCCGCCCGCGGAACCCGGTCGTTCGTCGAGGCTGTCGTACTCGTACTCAGTGCAACGGCACTCGTACTCATACTCGACAGGATCGTAATGGCAGAACCGACCTTCGACCTAAAACGACTTGCCTTTCATCGCCTCTCGATTGCGTCGCGGCAATGGTAATCTGAAAAGAACCGTATCCTTGGTGACTCGACTGGCAAGCGTTCACGGGTCGATTACACATGGTCCATGTTTTAGGGGGCAGACCCCGGTGCGTGAACGGCTACACTCGGCTGATTCAACTAAATGCCGGGGTTTGCGACCTGGCTGTCGCCGGGACGCAGGTTCCGATGGAACCAGTCGCAGAACTGGAAGAGTTTTTGACGAGTTGCAGGGCGACACGATGAAACCGCTGCATGACAGAAAGGTCGACCGGCGATGTCGGGCGTTATAGAATGCAGAGTCAACCTTTACAGTCGGCCGGTCGGCGGCTTTGGTTTAGGCGGTATTTCAAAAACTGGGGATCGTCCGATGACAGCGCGATTGATGTCAATCCACCCGGTTCTCATGGCGCACGATGTGAGTGTGTCGGTCCGGTTTTATCTCTCGCTCGGGTTTTCACTGGTGTTCCAGGATCGGCCCGAAGATCCGACGTATGCCGGTGTCGTTCGTGACGGCCTGGAGTTGCACATTCAGTGGGCGGACCCGAACCAGTGGGCATTCCCCACCGATCGACCGGCATGTCGGTTTCCGGTAAGTGATGTCGATGCTATTTTTCAGGCATTCCGCGAAAGTGGCAGCATCAATGCAACGACAGGTCAGGGCAGTCCATGGGCCGCGCCTGCCGAAACACCCTGGGGCACTCGCGAGTTCCATTTGCGCGATCCAGGCCAGAATTCGCTGCAGTTTTATCAGTCGTCGCAGGGTGTCGCCTGATTTGGGCAAGGGTCACCTTCCCGGCAAATCCTCGCCACACTCCCGGGTATGCGGGGGCGGCGCCCCCGGTTTCCTGCCGTTCCATTTTTTTCGGTCGAATTCGATGTTAGCGGCACAGCGCCACTTCTGCACAAAAAATTCGAAAAACGATGGCGGTCATTAGCCGCAAGGCGTTAGCCTCCGGTTCCTGTGTTCGCCCGACAAAAAACCGGGTGCTGGCGCACTTCAGCTGAC
>JBGSVU010000855.1:0-9020 GCA_041752775.1 Pirellulaceae bacterium
GCCGAACGCTGGGCGTCACCGGGTACGCGCGAAAGATTTTCAATTTCAAAACCGGCTGGCTCGCGTACTCCGGTGCACGCGATGGTTAGCCGCATTCTCGTTGGTAGTGCATGGCGACCACGCCGCTACGGAGCGGCTTCGATGACACCAGTTTGAGTCGTCGTGTGCTAGCAAGCCCTGTTTCGTAAAGGGTCGGGCCGTGTCCGGTGATCCTAGGATGGACAAGGAACACATACTCGTCGATTAGGTCCAGCCGATCTAGTTCCGTTGCGAGCTTGCCGCTACAGAGGAGCACGCCGTTTGGGGTTGCGTCCTTAAGTGTTTGCACACCCGTGCGAACGTCACCGGCGATGTGGTGAGAATTGGTCCACGGAAAATCATGTCGCGTGGACGACACCACGTACTTCGGTTTAGTCTCTAGTTTGACCGCCCATTCGCGGATTGTCGCGGGTGCGTCCACGTTGCCACCGGCTACCGCAGGCCAGTAGCTCTCCATCATCTCGTACGTGATGCGGCCCCACAGCATCGCCCCTGCGTCATCCATGAGGCGTGTGAAGAAGGCATGTGTCTCGTCGTCGGCGATTCCCTCGGCGTGATCAACGCAACCGTCGAGAGTAATGTTCATGCAAAACGTTAGCAGTCCCATTTCAGCGAAAACTTTCTAGCGGATAACAAGTAGTATACCGCATGCGTCATATCCACAATGGATATTCCAGGCGGCGGTTTATCTGGATTTTCTCTGCGAAAACGGCTCCTGTCAACCCGTTTCCCAGGGTTCGCTGGCTGATACACGCCAGCCCGTGGGCTCCCGTGGGTTCCCCAGGCCTGATGGCTTGCGGGAATATGATGCTTGCGGCATATTCCATTATTCCTGCGCGCGGCATATTCCCCGAAATCCCGGAATATGCCGCACCGGGGATTTGGGGAGTTCGAGGCGACTGGCGACAGGAACATACCATGGCGGGGGCCGGGGGCGGGTATTCGAGATCAGGTGTAACGGACCACTCGGTTGGGCGTGTTGAGTGTATCGCAATTTGCAACCGGTTTTGGCAATTCAACCTTGAGAGGCGCTGGTTGGCGAAGGGAATTTGCCGTTGGCAATTCGTACGAGTCAGGTAACCAATGCCATTTTTGAGGCCGCAAGCGGGCTTTGTTAGTGCGCAAGAGGGTTTGGTCAGGTCGCAAGCGGGCTTTGTTATTGCGCAAACGGTTCTTGTCAGGTCGCAAAAGGGATTTGTTTGTGTGCAAGAGGGTCTGGTCCGGTTGCAAAAGGGTCTTGTAGGGGCGCAAAAGTGCTTTGTTAATGCGCAAGAGGGTCGTGCGAATTAGCAAACAGGGTTTGTGGGGTAACCGTTTACGACCCGATCGAAGGTGCGCGACGAATCATGCATCAGCCGCAGGGCGTTAGCCCCGGTTCCGGCGTTTCCATTCACAAAAACCGGGGCTAACGCCCTGCGGCTGATCGGGCCGTGAACGGTTACGTTTGTGAGGCGTTTCCATTCACAAAAACCGGGGCTAACGCCCTGCGGCTGATCGGGCCGTGAACGGTTACGTTTGTGAGTGCGCAAAGTGCCGTTTGCAAGATGGATACAGGTTGGTGCTATTTCGCGAAATTCCGTTGTTTGCGTGGGTTTCGGGGGGGCGGGGGGGCGGGTGTGTGAGATTGGGGAGGCGGTGTCGGGGATGATGTGGGGTCGGGGATGATGTGGGGTTGGCGATGATGTGGGGTTGGGGATGATGTGGGGTTGGGCCATTCGTGGGGCGATTGCCGGACGTTGGGGCTGGACCGGTTGGTTCCGTTTTGCTGGATGCCGAAACCAGACGGAAAAATCCAGTCGCCACCAGCCGGATTCCAGTTTTTTTTGTTAGCTGTCAAAAGGCGGTGGGAACGCTAACGTTTTCGGCCGAATTGATTTTTTGTCACAAGGTCGATGTTAGCCTGATGTGCCCGCACGTTGCGGAGCACGCTTCGATCGACAGGGCAGCTGTTGCATGAGCAATCCGGCGCGCGGTTCGTATTCGTCCGGCGGCGCGGGGTTGAGTGGACAAGTGCCGGGAGCGGGTTGGGTACGGGTGCCGCGATGTGCGGTGCGGGTGCCTTTTCCTGCACGGTGCGTGAACAGGGATGGTCGTACAGTTGCGACTGTAAAGGTCGCGACTGTCCAGGGAAGAATGTGCAGGGTGGCACACCGCGGGCTCAGGGACCAGCGAATTTCAAAAAGGAGTGTAATCCATGTCGGTTCCCTATTACCGTCTGAGTGATGCGGATCTGTTGATCTGGTCTGACGATTTTTCCGGCCGCCTGACATCCGGGCATGATGAGTACGGGGTCTCCGCAGAACAGGCTGCGGCCTATGCGGCGCTGAATACGAATTTTGACAATGCGTTGAAGGCGTGGCGCAATAACATGACGCGGACTCCGGTGTCGTCGGCCGTCAAGAGTGCGGCGCGGGTGGAGTTGCTGGCGATGGCCCGGTTTTTGGTCAATTCGATCAATAGTAACCCGGCGACCACGGACGCGCAGCGGGACGAGCTGGGGATCAGGGGCCGCAAACGTCCATCGCCGGTTCCGGTACCTGCATCTGCGCCGATTATTGACGTGATCAACGTTAATGGGCGTCGGGTGTCGATTGGATTGCATTCGACGGAGGGTTCGAAACGTGGCAAGCCGGCGGGTGTGAAGGGCGCAAGTATTTTTACGTGGGTCGGCGACGACCAGCCCTCCGATCCGTCGATGTGGAAGTTCGAGGGGTTGATTACCAAAACCAGATTTGAGTTGAATTTCGAGCAGTCAACGCAGTCGAACACTGCCTGGGTGACGGTGAAGTGGTTCAATGAGCGGGGTGAGGCGGGATTGGCGAGCGCACCGATTCGCATCAATTTGCCCGCCGGAAATGAGTTGCCACGGAATCAGGCGATCAAGTTCGCGGCATAGTGGAGCCGGGGGTTTTCAACACGATATCGCGGCCGAAGTCCCTGTGGCTTCGGCTGTTTTTTTTTGGGGGCGGGAGGCGGTTTGCTGGCAGGCCGCTGGAGTGAAGGGGGATGGGGGCGCCACCGGGAATTGGTCTGCCGCGGCCGGTTGTGGTCGTTGTGGAAGGGGGAAAAGTCGTGAAATCGGTGGCTTTTGCTGCGAAAAAGTTACATAATGGAAGTGGTCCCATTCCTGGCGGCGATTTTCCTGATTCCCACTGTGTGCTGTTGTTATGAAAACACGCCCTGCCCTGTTCAGCTTTTTGTTGCACGTGGTGCTGTTGGTGCTGGCCGCGCTGATGATTCGCACGGCGGTGCCTTCCGGGCTGGGTGGTGAGCCTCTGCGGCGGACGGCTGTCGTGTTGGCGACTGAAACTGTGGACAATCAGACTGAGTATCTTTCCGAGCAGCCAGAAAAAGTCACCGATCCGGCGAGTGATTCCGTTACGGCTCCGTCCACGATTCCGGATTTGCCCGAGGAGTTGACCAGCCCGACGGAATCGTCAACATCGAACGATTCGCCATCTCCCGACCTGCAACAGTTTGATGCGGGAGCGATGACGCGGTCGGGAACCGGAGCATCGTCCAGCCTGGAGGCGGAATTTTCCCAGGCGGATCTGGCGGCGATTGCGCGCGAACAACGCGATCTCAGGTCGCGTGGCTCACCGCCATCGGCTGTGACGACATCGATTTTTGGCAGCGGACCTTTGACGGGCACGCGTTTTGTGTTTCTGGTCGACCGGTCGAAAAGCATGGGGGCGGGTGGGCTGGGCGTTTTGTCACGGGCCCGCGACGAACTGAACCTGGCGCTGAAATCGCTGGGGCCGGAGCACCTGTTTCAGGTGGTGGCCTATCATCAAAAAACGGTCATGGTGGAACGGCGGGACATGTTGCCGGCGACGGCAGCCAACGCGCGGCTGGCGACCGATTTTCTCGATCATCTGGCGGCTTTCGGTGCAACGGATCACACGGCCGGGATTTTCAGCGCTCTGGCGCTGCAACCGGACGTTTTGGTGCTGATGTCGGACGGTGGCTATCCCAGTCTCCACGACGGGGAGATCGGTGAGATCGTGAAATCGGCTGGCAAGCGAACCACGATTCACTGTTTGCAGTTCGGAACTTCGGACCTGGCACCCGACAACGGGTTTATGGAACGGCTGGCGCTGCAAACCGGCGGGACTTTTCGGTACGTCGACGTCAAAACCTGGCGCAATCCGGATTCGCGGTAATCCTGCGGCGCGGGACCGCGGTGTCTGACTCGTGCCCAATGGCAACAACATGACCGAACTGCACGCAGCAAATCGTTGGTGCAGTCAGTCCGGTGAACGAGGCGTTTCGATCCGCAATTCAAACAGTCCCAGTTCTGGCGGGCAACGAATTCGCACGGGATCGTCGCCCGAAATTCCCCGACTGACGTGCATCAGTGTGTTGCCAACCTGAAAATCGCCGGACGCGTAGCGGACTCCATAGCGGCTGGGGGCGATGATCGGCCCCACCACGGGCAAGCGAATCTGTCCACCATGCGTGTGCCCGGCGAATACCAGGTCAAATTTCCTGGCCACTGCCCATTCGATTTGGTCAGGGCTGTGGGACAAAAGAATCCTGAAGGCATCATCCGGGTTCTCCCGACTGTTCAGCGGCAAATTATGCGCGTCGCGGTACCAGGGCAATTCGTTCCCGGCAATCGCCAGGCGGTGTCCTCTGATTTCCATCAGGTGCCAGCGGCCACTGGCCTGGATAAGTCCGGTCGCGGCCAGCCTCGATCGGAGGTCCCGCTCGTCGCGGATCCGGCGATCGTGATTTCCCAGAATGTAAAACGAACCGGCCCGCGGCCGCAACCGAGAGAAGACCGGATCGATCCAGTCCAGACATTCCGGTTCATCCACAATGTCACCCGTGACAAAAACCAGATCGGGCTGAAAATCGTTGACCTGGTCCATCACGTATTCGAAGTATTCGCGCCGCACCGACCCGGTAAAATGCAGGTCCGAGATTTGTGCGATTCGAATTCCGGTTTCCTCCGGATGCGTGGGGACATTTTCGCCGTTCTTTTGCCGAGTCGACGGCGAACGGATTTCGTACTTTTCAACGGACAGCTGCACGACCTGGTTGCCGGGGATCATTCGCAACAGGCTGGCGGCCGTTCCCGTGGTCAGCCTGGTACCCAGTTCTTTTTCGGGAGCCAGCCGGACTGTTCCGAGGTGCCGAATCTGCTCCGGGCAACGGGTGGTCGAAATCCGTATCAACCAGCTGGTCAGAAAGTATGCGACCGCGGCCAGACAAATACAGACGTAAACCGCGACAATGCCTGAGCTGGCGACCAGCTCCGATACGGGTGCCCCTCCGCGCAACAGGGACCAGGCCGGGGCGACGACCAGCGGGACGGCAGTCAACAGGATGATGCCGCGTTCGATCAACTTGCGCCACGCTCGCGGCCATGCGGTGGCGTGCGTCCGGTTGAAAATTGCGCACCACAACCCGACATGCCCGGCGAGAAATGCGATCCAGAGTATTAATTGCATCGATGCAGACTGGTTTGGTGTGAATGGCACATCTCCTGTACCGCTCGCAAAATCAGAACCGTGGCCACCGCCAAAACGGCTCACCCAACAACTGAAAAGTTAGTTCCTGGGGTTGTGGTCAACGTACGATGGACGTCCTCGTTCGGCGATTATCGCTGTTTTCGACGGACGTGGACGTCCATCGTACGTTGCTGGACGTCCAGCGTACCGTAACTCCACTAGGCGATTTCTTCTTCGGGGAACATGACACGTATCAGGGTACTGACCAGCTGGTCCAGCCGGAAGGGTTTGTACAGCACGGCGCCGGCGCGAAGGCCAGCCTGGCGGGCTTTTACAATGGAATGTCCGGGATCGTAGCCAAATCCGGTCATCAGGATCAGCGGCGGATTGTCAAGCAGTTCCTTCAGTTTCACCAGCAATTCGTAACCGCTCACGTCCGGCAAACGAATGTCGGCGATGATCGCATCGTACACATGGTTGTCGGACAGGTTTCGAATCATGAAAACGGCTTCGGCGCCCGTGTGGGCCGTTTCGACCGTGGCCCCCTGGCGTTCCAGCAACTCGTGGGCGCTTTGGCGCACGGAATCGTCGGCATCGATCACGAGAATCCGGCGGCCTTTCAGTTCCGGGCGGGCAGCGGTTTTCAGTTCCCTGGGCACGGATCCGTCGGGAACCATGGTTTCGCCGACCCGCTGGATCAGCTGTTTGATTTCGCGGGCCCGAGTCAGCACGCCGCGCAACCGCTGCAGGATCGACGGATCGTGGCCCATGAAGGCTTCGATCACGTGCACGGTATCGTTCAGGATCTGGTCGATCGGACCGGCGACCGCGTTGTGGATGGCATCGACGCTTTCCTGGGCCGAGTTGGAACGCTGGGCGGACAGCAACTCGAGGGTGTTGACCGCAGCGGCGACTCCTCTGGCAAAGCTTTGCAAAAACTCCAGATCGCTTTCGTCGAACGCGCTGATTTCAGGGCTTTCGACGTTGAACGATCCGATGATCCGGTCGTTGACTTTCAGCGGCACCGTGAGTGAACTGCGGGCGCCCAGCATGCCATCGAGGTAGAGCGGATCGTGGGTGGTGTCCTCGCAGAGATAGCTGTTCCCGGTGGCGACCACGAATCCGGTCACTCCATTCCCTTCGGCCCGGGCATACAGCGGGCGTTTGCTGACTTCTGAATCGATCCCGACGGACAACAGCGGCTCCAGCAATTCAGTCCGTTCGTCAATCAGCCGGATTTCCACGACGTTGTAGTTCAGCAGGTCGCGCGTGTAGTGCAGAATGTTGTCCTTGAGCAGTTCGATTCGCTGCTCGACGTCCATTTCGTAGACTTCCCGGGCGGTCAGGTCGGCCAGTGCCAGTTCGGCGTTGTGGAGCGCCGCCAGTTTTTGCCGCTGGGTTGTCGACTCCGTCGTGTCGACCAGCGAAATCATGACGTATTTGACTTCGCCCGTATTTTCCACCACGGGCACGAACTGGATGCGGAAGAAGCGTCCGTCGGACGCCAGCTGAGCCACCGTCGCGCGGCGATTCATGATCGCCGTGTTCATCGGGTGGGGATCGCCACCGGAAATTTCCGGTCGGTTGAGGGCAACGTAGAACTGTTTTCCGGTCAGATCCCCGCCGGGGAACCAGTGCCGGACACGCTCGTTGGCATAGACCATGATTCCGTTGGCATCGACGACTACCAAGCCGTCCGGAGAGCGGTCCAGCAGCGAATAATTGGTCGCCAGCTGGGTTGCCAGTCGCCACTGGGGGCCATGCGCAGACTCACCACCAGGCATCGGCAAATAGACGCCCGCAACGTCGTCCGACTCCATTTCGCGGAGCAGGTCCAGAGGATCTTCCAGCCAGACCAGATCCTGCCCCTCCAGCCACACTGGCAACGATCCGGCCGGCATTTGACCATTCTTCAGACAAAGTACCCGAGCCACCCCGAAATCCCTGTTACGAAAAACTTTTCGCCAAAAAAACCGGCTTGCCAAAACCGGTTACAACTGGGTCCGAATTTCCATTGTTCTGCGCCCCGCCGAATCTCACAAGCCAGCCGACAGAAAACTTTTTGCTGCCCGTCCGCCCAAGTCAACAGCTTTGGCCCGAACCCTGCACCCCCTGCGGACAGTCCTGCTTGCCAGGCGAGATGCCCAATCTCATGCCCAGGGCGTAAGATCCGCCGCAAAGTCACATTCACGGGTTGCCGATTGCGACCGTGCGCGGTTCAGGGCGGAGGCTGCTGAGTCGGTTGCCGGTTTTTCAATTCCACAATTTCCTGCGATAATGTTTTTCCATGAGCCGAAAAAAAAAATCCCAAATTCGCGCCGAGTTTCGCAAGTCCTACGACGGGCGAAAACGGAAAACGGATTACACCCGCGAAACCAATGACGGGGAGGAGTCGCTGCACGACCTCGCGGGCGGTGAGCGGGTTTCCGGCAAAGGTCGCCTGACTCGCAAACGGACTGTTTCCGGGGCCGTCGATGGCGACGGAGACTCGGGGTTTCAGGTCGAACTGTCCGTCGATGCCGAGCGCTGCATCCGGGGCCGAGTTCTGAAAGTATTTGGTCTGACGTCCCTGGTGCGAACCGAACGGGGCGATTTTTCCTGCGACATCCGCGGGTTGCTCAAGTCGCTGGCGACCGACCTGCAAAACACCGTGGTCGCCGGCGACCATGTGATGGTGCTGCCCAACGATGCGAGCGAACGACAACAGCCAGAAGGCACCATCGTCCGGATCGAACCGCGACGTAATGGTCTGGGCCGAACCAGCCGGGGCAAACACCAGATCATTGTCGCCAACGTCGATCTGGTCCTGATCGTGGCTAGCGCGGCCGAGCCCGACCTGAAACCGAATCTGGTCGACCGGTTCCTGCTCTCCATCGAAAAGGAAAGGATACAGCCCATTATCGTGATCAACAAACTGGACCTGGTGGACCCGGCCGGGTTCGTTTCGATCGTTGGCACCTGGGGACAGCTGGGATATCCTGTTCTGCAAGTCAGCGCGACAACGGGCCTGGGGATCGATCGCCTGCGCCACCTGCTGGCCGGACGGGACAGCGTGGTGACGGGGCAAAGCGGCGTGGGCAAGTCATCGCTGCTGAACGCGATCCAGCCTGGACTGCACCGCCGCGTCGCGGAAGTCAGTGAGGAAAACCAGAAAGGCCGCCACACCACCACAACGGCCGAGCTGATTCCGCTGGAAATCGGCGGGCACCTGATCGACACCCCGGGAATTCGTTCCATGCAGTTGTGGGACGTGTCGGAAAACGAAGTCGAAGGCTGGTTTCGCGATTTCCGGCCGTTTGTGCATCGCTGCCGTTTTCCTGACTGCACGCACACCCACGAAGAGACCTGCGCCGTCAAAAATGCTGTTGCTGACGGAATGATCGACCTTCGCCGCTACGACAGCTATTGCCAAATCCGTTCCGACCTGTAACCTCGAATCGCCGCGGGTTGCCGGACGAGGGTACGCGGGATGTCATTTGGCAGGATGTCATTGTGCAGGATGTCATTGTCCGGCGCCAGCCCGCG
>JBGSVU010000856.1:0-5015 GCA_041752775.1 Pirellulaceae bacterium
GAAGACAGGAAATCACTGACGCTGACCGACAATCCGCTGCAGCAGGGCGCCAACCGGGTGATCCTGCTGGACGATATCGACGACCGTTCGCGATCGGACGTATCGATGATGCCATTGGGTCTGCTGGACACCCTCAGCCACGGCGACATCCTCGACCTGATGGCCTACATCCGTTCAGCCAAATCCGGAACTGCACCAGCAGAATCCATGCAGCCGGATGATCCAGGAACCGGAAACCGGTAGCCGTACCACTATCTCGCTACCCGGACCACCGGTTGAACGATGGCCGGGGACACGGTGATCGTTTCAGCAGCAATGATCCCTGCAACGGCATGGGAACAGGTTCAAACCAGTTCCGGCAGGCGGTGGTTCAACTGGCCCCGTGTCATGACGGTGCCGATACCCGTGGCGCGCACCTGGTCCAGCAGTCCGGTTTCGACATGCTGGGCGAACCAGATAATGGAGGTTGGGCCACTGGCCCCGGCACCAGCAGCAACTGTCGTGTCGCTGTCCTGGGCGTGTGCCGCTGAATGGACGGCATCAGAGTTTGCGCTGTCAGCAGAATTTCTGTCCGCAATAACGCCGATCGCGGCTGCGAGACTGCCGATCTCCAGGCCAGGCGTCTGCAGATTGATAATGACCACGGAAGGTCGTGGCTGGCCAGCCATCAGCTCCAGCAGACTGGACGCATGGGTTACCGACCGCATCGTACGACCTGCACTGCGCGCGACGGCTCCGATTGCCGAGGCCATCATCAGGTCTGTTCCCAGATAAACAATCATCGAATCTGCTTTCGCCTGGGCCAGTGCTCAGGATTGAGTTTCATTTAATAGCGGTTTCAGCCAGTGGCCGGTCACCGATTCAGGGGTTGCGGCAACCTGTTCCGGCGTGCCCGCAGCCAGAACCTGCCCGCCGTTTTCACCTCCGTCGGGCCCGAGGTCAATCACCCAGTCGCCATTCCGGATGACATCGAGGTGATGTTCAATGACGATCAGCGTGTTTCCCTGGCTGGTCAACTGCTGCAACACGGCGATCAACCGGCGCACGTCTTCGAAATGCAGTCCGGTGGTCGGCTCGTCCAGCACGTACAGCGTTGCGGCCGTGGCATCCATCGACAGCTCGGTCGCCAGTTTCAGGCGCTGGCATTCACCTCCGGAGAGGGTGGACGTGGGTTGCCCCAGCGAGAGGTAGCCCAGCCCGACCTCGACCATGGACAGCAAAATCCGGTGAATCCTCGCGATTTCGGAAAAATGCCGGGCAGCATCGGCGATATCCATTTGCAGCACATCTCCGATTGAGGCGCCGCGAAACTGGCAGAGCAGCGACTGCGGGTTGTAGCGGGCTCCATGACACGATTCGCATGTCACAAAAATGTCGGGAAGAAAATTCATGCTGATCCGCCGCCGTCCATGTCCCTGGCATTCGGTGCACCATCCGGTACTGCTGTTGAAACTGAAATGGGCCGGGCCAAATCCCAGCCGTTTTGCCTGGCGGGTCTGCGCGAACAGCTTTCGCAATTCATCCATCACACCCGAAAAAGTAGCCGGGCAGCCCCGTATGTTTTTGCCAAGCGGTTTCTGGTCGACAGGCACAATCCGCGTCAGACTTTCGCCACCGCTGATTTTGTCGTGCGGAGCCGGTTCGGGCGCAACGTTGCCCAGTCGCCGCAGCAGGGCGGGAACAAGGGTGTCCCGGACCAAAGTGCTCTTGCCCGATCCGCTGACTCCGGTCACCACAGAAAACAAACCGGCCGGAAAACTCGTGGTGACGTTTTTCAGGTTGTGCCCGCTGGCATTCTCAATCGTGATCCAGTCGCCCGGCTGCAGGGGCGCCACCCGTCGCTGCTGCGGAAACGGAATTTTTTCCCGACCCGACAAAAACCTGCCCGTGACCGAATCACTGCTGGACCTGATCTGGTCCGGTGTGCCCGCGGCACAAATCCGCCCACCATTTTTTCCGGCACCAGGCCCCAAATCGATCAACCAGTCTGCGGCCTCCATGATCGCCGGGTCGTGTTCAACGACGATCAGGGTGTTGCCTGCATCACGCAATCCGCGAATCGTGCCGATCAACCGGTCGTTGTCGCGGGGGTGCAAACCAATCGAAGGTTCGTCGAGAACGAAGCAGCAATTCGTCAGGTCGTTGCCGATGGCGGCGGCCAGCCGCACGCGCTGGAACTCGCCCCCGCTGAGCGATTCCGCTGGCCGGTCGATCGTCAAATAGCCCAGTCCGGCATCCAGCAGGAATCGCAGCCGGCCACTCAGCTGGCGAGCAACAGGTTCGGCGATTTCTTTCAGCTCGGCTTCGGGCTGAAAACCGTCCAGCCATCGCGCGGCCGCCGCAACCGGCATCGCCGCGACCTGGCCGATGTTCGTGTCGGCAATCGTGATGGCGAGGGATTCGGGTCGCAGTCGGGTGCCGTGACAGGCCGCGCATCCGGAATTCACCTGCAGTGATTCCAGGCAACTGAGCAAGCCTGCCCGTGTCGCCGTGGCTGTCATTTTTTCCAGAATCAGGTTCATGCCGCCGGAGCCGTCGCCCGTACCGCGCCAGAACGTTTCCCTTTGGCTGGCGGTCCAAGCCTGCAGAGGTTGTTCCGGACTGATTTTTGCCAGTTTGACAAGCGGCGCGACGTCGGCCAGCCATTTTTTTCGCTGTGGGGATGTCAGTTCGGACCAGAACGCGGCAGCGCCGCCGGCGAGGGTTCGTTCCGGATGGCTGAAGACCAGTTTCGAATCAAACTGTTCGAAACTTCCGAGGCCTTCGCAAATTGGGCAGGCACCCTGTGGGCTGTTGAAACTGAAAATCTGGGGCTCGACCGGCGGGTAGCTGATCCCGCAGTCGGGACAGGCATGTTGTGTGGAAAACAGTCGTTCCTGCCAGTGGTCGCCATCATCGCGCGATTGCCACGCGACATTCACGATTCCACCGGAAAGGTTCAGCGCGAGGGCCAGCGACTCCGCAGTCCGGGCTTCACCACCGGAGCGAACCACGATCCGGTCCGAGACGGCTTCGACGGTGTGGACCTTGCGGGCATTCAGTTCAGGCAGACTGTCGATGTCGAGAATCTGTCCATCGACACGGCAGCGAACCAGACGCTCCCTGCGAATCCGCTCAAAGACCTCGCTATGCTTTCCTTTTCGCGCGCGAACCAGCGGAGCCAGCAGCATCACCCGGGTGCCTTCGGCGAGTTGCAGGATCCACTCGACGATTTTTTCAGCAGACTGTTGACGAACCGGCTGGCCGCACTGGTGACAGTGCATGGTTCCCAGACGGGCAAACATCAAACGCAGAAAATCGTGAATGCCGGTGACGGTGCCGACGGTGCTGCGGCGGCCGGAAACGGCACCGTGCTGGTCGACTCGCAGGGTCGGCACCAGCCCCTCGATGGAATCGAGGTCGGCCCGGGGCAACTGGTTGACGAACTGGCGGGCATAGATCGACAGCGTCTCGATGTACTGGCGCTGGCCTTCGGCAAAAATCGTGTCGATGGCGAGGGAACTTTTTCCGCATCCGCTGGGCCCGGTAACAACAATCAAACGGTCGTGGGGAATTTCGAGGTCGATGTTCCGGAGATTGTGGGTCCGCGCGCCGCGGATCACGATCTGGTTGCCGTGGGTGGGCAGATCCGGAGTTGCCGCCGGTTCCATGCCTTCGGAATCCTGGGCGCTGGGCGCTGCGGATCGTTTTTTTTTCTGGCGGGTGGACATTATCAAATGGCGAACGCCGATGGACGGACAGGGACGGGGGAAACGGCCGCACTACTCGCCGTGGAGGGTCAAGACAATTTCGCGGGGCGGAGCATGGTTGCGGTGCTCGCACAGGTGAATGCCCTGCCAGGTTCCCAGCATCAACCGGCCGTTGCCCACCGGTATCAACAGCGAACTGCCGAGCAGGGACGCTTTGACATGCGCCGGCATGTCATCGGGTCCCTCAGAGGTATGATCAAACGGCAGGTCTTCCGGGACAAGGTGGTTCAGCGCGGTCTCGAGGTCGTAGCGCACGTCGAGATCGGCGTTTTCGTTCAGTGTCAGGGCGGCTGAAGTATGCCGGATGAAGACGTGCAGCAGCCCGGTTTGCACCCGCGACATCTCTGGCAGGGCGCTGGTGATTCGGTCGGTGACCAGGTGGAAACCGCGTGGAAAGGGGGCCAGCCGGATCGTTCGTTGCAACCACATCGGGATTTCTGTCGGGGAGAGTGGTGTTCCGGGTCAGGGAGCAAAGCCGTTTTTTTTGGGCCTCCGGCATCACCCCGAGGTGAGGTTTCGTCTGAAAATCAGGAGCGGAGCCGAGCGTTCCCGCGTCTTCCGGATTGCCAGTCAGGTCGACTGCAGCGGTTTCCGGTTGGTCGCAACAGAAAGGTTGGCGACCGTTCCGGGATTGAGGTTGGACCATGCAGCGGCTTTGGGGCATTCTAGTTTCCGTTACGGATCCTGCCCACCGGGATGGGAGGTCGCACCGGATCAGGAGTTATGCGCGGGCTGTTTGAGGAGGTCGATTCTGGCGACGGCGCGTCAGGGTTTGACGACATGGAACAGGTTTCCAGGGACGGGGGGGTGCGACGAAATCGGCAGTCGTTTTTTTTGAAAAAAAGATTGACATTCTCTTGCCAGAGCAAATAATAGGCTCCGTCGAACGCAGCCCGCACTGGAAAAAACACCTTCTGCGAACCGGGTTGAATCTTCAGCAGTCTGTCGCAGAACCTTCCTTGCGCATCCCCGTTGAATGGGCGCGTCATTCGGGCAGGGTTTCTGTCGACCTGACCTGGGGTCAGGGATGAAACGTTCTGGACTAACATTCAGGGATGGGTGTGAACAATCCGGCATAACAATCCGGCATAGGGTGACCGCGAATCGAGGTTCCCGGGGCAGCCGGATTATTGATGTCGATTGCGACGGAAATGGCCCGACGGAAAAACCACCCGTACCACCGTTTTCGCCCGTTGCCTGTTTCACGAAATTTTTTGAACCGTTGTTTCCCGAGGACTACCTGATGTCATCCAGCCGCAAACAGAT
>JBGSVU010000857.1:0-16808 GCA_041752775.1 Pirellulaceae bacterium
CCGCGCTGCAGAACCGTCCGCGCCTTCGGTTTGCAGTCGCGCCAGCATTTGTTCGGGTGTGGGCCGATCGTCCTCCATCCGTCTATTCCTGTTGCGGATCCGTATTGTCCAGCGCAATGTTCAACGTCAACACGTTGACAACCGGTTCACCACCAAGAACCACCAGGGCCCGTTCTTCCAGGTTTTCCTGAATGAGAGTCTCCACGGTGGCCAGCGCCAAACCCCGGGCTGCGGCCACGCGCCCGGCCTGCAAATTTGCCGACGCCAGCGAAATATGGGGATCCACGCCCGAACCTGATGCTGCCACCAGGTCGGCTGGTACTCTTGGCCCACTGCCCAGTTCCAGTTTAGCGATGTCTGCCTCAGCCCGCTGCGTCAGTGCCGGATTGGTCGGCGACAGGTTGCTGCCTCCGGTAGCACTGGCATCGTAATCGACTGCGGAAGGACGGGGCCAAAAGTAGCCTGGCTGAGTGAACGACTGGGCGATCAGGCGTGAGCCGATGATCTCCCCAGCTTCATTGCGAATCAGACTCCCTTGCCGGGAGTCGGGCGCGGCAATCATTGCAAAACCCAGGATGATGGCCGGGTAAACCATGGAGCAAATGACGATACTCGAAACAGTCAGTCGAAGTGATGCAATGACGTTGTTCATGGTTTCATCCTGTCAGTGTTTGATGGAAAGTGTGGAATCATGCGAAATCAGGCCAAACCAGTGGCAACCAGCAGAAAATCGATTGCCTTGATGCCCACAAATGGCACGATCAGACCACCGAGACCGTAGATCAGCAGATTGCGTCGCAACAGTTCCGCTGCCCCCATGGCCCGGTATGGAACACCACGGATCGCAATCGGAATCAAACAGGGAATCACAATCGCATTGAAAATGACAGCGGAGAGGATGGCGCTGCGCGGTGTGGCGAGCCCCATCACATTCAGAACAGCAAGTTGCGGAAGTGCCACCATGAAGATGGCCGGAATGATCGCGAAGTACTTGGCGACGTCATTGGCAATACTGAAAGTCGTCAACGCACCGCGCGTCATCAGCATCTGTTTGCCAACAGAAACAATGTCGATCAGTTTGGTGGGATTGGAGTCCAGGTCGACCATGTTGCCCGCTTCCTTGGCCGCCTGCGTCCCTGTGTTCATCGCCACCGCCACGTCGGCCTGGGCCAGTGCGGGCGCATCGTTCGTACCATCGCCCGTCATCGCCACCAGATGTCCGTCCTGCTGGTACTTGCGAATCAACTCCAGCTTGGCTTCGGGAGTTGCTTCGGCAAGGAAATCATCAACGCCCGCTTCGGCGGCGATCGCTGCGGCCGTTTGTGGATTGTCTCCGGTGATCATGACGGTCCTGATACCCATCTTCCGAAGCTCACCGAAGCGTTCCCTGATGCCTCCTTTGACAACATCTTTCAGATAAATCGATCCGAGTACGCGTTCATTTTCGCAGACCACCAGAGGTGTCCCACCTTCGCCGGCAATCTGCTGGACGTCGCGTTCGACTGGCTCAGGAAACTCACCACCCTGTTCCTCGACATGTTTGCGAATGGCATCGGTCGCTCCTTTGCGAATCTGTCGACCGCTCATGTTCACACCGCTCATTCGCGTCCGCGCGGTGAACGGCACGAACTCAGCTTGCGACTCTTCCAGCTTCCGTCCACGTATCCCAAACTCACGTTTGGCCAAAACGACGATGCTGCGGCCCTCCGCTGTTTCGTCCGACAACGAAGACATCTGGGCCGCATCGGCGAGTGCCTCCCCTGCGACCCCTGGAGCCGGCCGGAATTCAGCCGCCTGCCGATTGCCCAACGTGATCGTTCCGGTCTTGTCAAGCAACAACACATCGACGTCACCGGCCGCTTCGACAGCTTTGCCCGACATCGCCATCACGTTGGCCTGACCCAGCCGAGCCATACCGGCGATTCCAATGGCCGCCAACAGCGCACCAATCGTTGTCGGAATCAGACAGACCAACAATGCGACCATGGTTGGCACATCGATGGTCACGTCGAAATAGCGGGCAATCGGGTAAAGCGTCGAACAGACCAGCAGGAATACCAGTGTGAACCCGGCCAGCACGATCGTCAGCGCGACTTCGTTGGGTGATTTCTTGCGCTGTGCGCCTTCAACCATCGCAATCATGCGGTCCAGAAAACTTTCTCCCGGCCTGGCCGTGACCTGAATGACCAACCAGTCGGAAATGACTCGTGTGCCACCGGTCACCGCCGAACGATCTCCACCACTTTCGCGGATCACGGGCGCACTCTCACCCGTGACTGCACTTTCGTCCACGCTGGCAACTCCCTCGATGACTTCTCCGTCTGCGGGGATCGTTTCGCCGATTCGCACTGCCACCAGATCGCCAACAGCCAGTTCAGAGGAGGGAATCTGACGACCAAGTTTCTCGCCTGGTTTGGCGACCAGTGTCGCCATGACATCCGTTTTGGCGCTCCGCAGCGCATCGGCTTGTGCCCGACCTCGCGCTTCCGCGACGGATTCTGCAAAGTTGCCAAACCAGACCGTCAACCAGAGCCAGACAGTGATCGCCAAAAAGTATCCAAAGCCATCCGCGCCGCTGACGGCTGCCGCGATGGTGGCCAGCGTTGTGAGCGCGGCCCCCAGTTCTGTAACCATCATCACCGGATTGCGCATCATCGTGACGGGATTCATCATCGTCAGCGCCCGCACCGCAGCGGGAACCAACAGCTTGGGATTGAGCAGAGTGACTGCGTCCCGGCGTTTTTTCGCGGGGCTCGTAAAGCGTGGTTGTGTTGTCGTACTCATGAAGACTTGTTTGAAAGACTGTGTGTTTTGATTCGACGCGACCGTGGGACAGGCTGGAAGCCTGTCCCACCTGTTTCCTTACATCGCAGTGAGAAACTCGGCGACCGGTCCCAGCACGGCGATCGGCAGGAACAACAGTGCTCCGACGATCAAGACCGTTCCCAATAGCACGACACCAAAGGTTGGGGTATCCACGCGGAATGTTCCAGCGGATTCCGGCGTCGCACGCTTGGCAGCCATCGATCCGACGATGGCCAGCGGGGCGATGATTGGAATAAAGCGACCGAGCAGCATCACAAGACCCGTGGCGACATTCCACGGTACTGTGTTGTCGCCCAGGCCTTCAAAGCCAGAGCCGTTATTGGCCGCCGCTGAACTGAATTCATAAATGATCTCGCTCAGTCCATGACTGCCGGGGTTGTTCAGGGCATCCAGTCCCCAGGAACTGGTAGCAAAGATCGCGGTACCGCCAAGGATGAACAGGGGGTGCGCCAGCAGCGCCAGAATCGCCAGCTTCATCTCGCGAGCTTCGACTTTGCGTCCCAAATACTCCGGAGTTCGACCGACCATCATCCCCGCCAGGAAGACTGCCGTGATCACGTACAGAAACATATTGATCAGGCCGACACCGACACCCCCAAAGATCACGTTCAACCACATCCCCGCCATCGGAAACAGCCCCGTCAAGGGATTCAGGCTGTCGTGCATTGCGTTGACACTGCCGTTGCTGGTGGACGTCGTGGAAACTGCCCACAATGCGCCAGCGGTTGTGCCGAAACGCAGCTCTTTCCCTTCCAGGTTCATATCCGTTTCAACGGGCAACCCGGTAAATGCCCTCGTCGGCTGGCTTTCCAGCATCGCCGCAGATCCCACAAAGACCGTATAGAGAACCAGCATCACAGCAAATACAACGGCAGCGTGCCTGATTCGGTTGGTGATCCATCCGAACATCCAAACCGTGGCCATGGGGATCAGAATGATCGCGATGTTCGTGAAAACATTGGACAAGAAACCTGGGTTTTCAAAGGGGTGGGTACAGTTCGGGCCGAAGAAGCCACCACCATTGGTTCCCAACTGCTTGATGGAAACGAATGCTGAAACGGGGCCTCGAGCGATGGTTTGTGTCGCTCCTTCCAGCGTTGTCGCAATTGCGCCGCCGTTTAACGTCATGGGCATGCCGCACAACGTCAATACGATGGCCAGAATCACAGCCAGCGGAAGCAACACCAACCCGGTCGCTCGCCACACATCCCGATAGAAGTTGCCCAATCCGGTCCGGCCTGACAGGCCTCGACAAAGCGCGGTCACCGCAGCCAGTCCCGTTGCCGCGCTGACAAACTGCAGCCACATCAGCGCTCCCAGTTGGGACAGGTAGCTCATCGAGACTTCGCCCGAATAGTGCTGCAGGTTCGTGTTGCTGGTAAAACTGGCAGCGGTATTGAATGCAAGACTGGCTTCCAGTCCATCTTTGCCGTCGGGGTTCAGTGGCAGCCATTGCTGCGTTGTGAGAATTGTGAACACGACCGCAAACATGATCACATTGAATACAAGCATCGAAATGCAGTATTCTTTCCATGTCTGGTCTTTGGAAGCCGCATCTCCCAAAACAGTGACTGCGAAGGAATCAAAACGACCTGTTGGCGACGACGGGCCCCCTGAGTCCATGGCCCAGCGCATGTAGCGACCGAGCGGCCACGAAAGTGCGATTGTGGCCCCGATAATGATCAACGGAATAGAGAGTCCCAGCATTGTTCCACCTTTGAATTAAAATCTCTCCGGCCACAGGATGACAAATCCCAGATAGCCAAAAGCGAAGACGGTAGCCGCAATCACGCAGATATTCAGTAATGTTTCCATTGTTTTGTTTAAACCCGCTCGCAAAGAATCGTGAAACCCAACAGGCTGGCGAACGTCAGAATTCCGAGGGTGAGCATGATGAACCACATTGGCAGATATCCCTGAATGGAATTTGCACTGGAACTGAATCGATGCCTGCATGACTGGCATCGGTCCGGCAGGACGGAAACAGGTTTTCGGACCATCTGCCACCGGCGTTCGGGGTGACTGGGGTCGATCCCATGTTTCTTCATCGAACAAGTCTAGGAGTGTCTGTATCAAATGGGTCTCAAGACTGTCGCCGAAACCATCAAGAAAGTGTCAGGATCGCGATGATGTCGATACGCCAGAGACAGACCGGCCCCCCTTCACCGCCCTGTTTGACTGGGCCGATGCAACCACCGGCACTCAGGGTCTCCGGCAAACGCAGGGAAAAAAATCGATCCGGCGACGGGCGGGCCATGTCTTGCCAACCGGCGAAAGAGAAAACGCACCTTGTGCGATTCACCTGAAGAAGGCCCGCTCCTGGCCGGGGGACGACAAGGCTTCTGGTGCGACAAGTGTTTGCGAAGGGCGACTGAAACGGCGAGTGACCTTGGCTGCACCGGAAAAATACGGTTCAATATTCGGGTTTGCCGGCAAACCGGAACCTGCTGCCAGCCTGTCAAGGTCAAGTCTGTGGCTCAAACAAATCGCCAAACCCGTTCAGCGACCCGGAATCCACCGCGACAAATTCGCGGGCGCGGCCTGACGCCTCGACACCAGCCACGTGGACTGGCTCCAGCCGAAAACTTCGTGCTGTCGTTTTTGCTGTTGATTGTGGTCGGGGCAGCTGTTCTGCGATTCTTCCTCGGCTTGTACGTCAATCAAGGCCTCAACTGGACCGACTCGGTCTTCACGTCCACAAGTGCCGTTTGCGTCACAGGTCTCATCGTCGTTGATACAGCGACGTACTTCACGCCGATGGGTCAGGCTTTCATTCTCGTACTGATCCAGCTCGGCGGTTTGGGGATGCTGGTCCTGACCAGTGTCATCATATCGGCTTTGGGTGGCCGTCCATCGTTGAGTACGGAGAATCTCGCCGTGGGTGCCAGGCATCTGTTACCTCAGGTGACGGCAAAAAGACTCATTCTCGATGTTGTCCGGTTCACGTTGTTCTTTGAAGCGGCCGGAGCCGTGTTGCTCTATGTGATATGGGGTCCTCAGCTGGGTTGGCGGGAAGCCCTGTGGCCAGCGGTCTTTCATTCCGTCAGCGCGTTTTGCAACGCGGGGTTCTCGACCAATTCGGCTTCGCTGATGGGCTTTCAGGGTTCGCCGGCAACGCTTGCTGTCATTTCAGGTTTGGTGACTGCTGGTGGCCTCGGCTTTATTTCCATGGAAGAGCTTCACCAGCGTTTCATTCGCAAAAACAAGGCGATGCGTCGCTTGTCGGTCCACACCAAACTGGTCCTCGTGGTCAGCGGCCTGCTCCTGTTTGGTTGCTGGCCGATATTCGCAGTGTTTGAATGGACCGGCGTCTTGTCAGAAATGTCGGTTCTGGAAAAGTTGGCGAATTCTTTTTTTCTCAGTGTGACACCGCGTACCGCCGGTTTCAATACGATTGATTATGGGGCGGCGTCGGACAGCACAAATTTCCTTACCATCATCCTGATGATGATCGGCGGCTCTCCGGGATCGACAGCGGGGGGCATGAAAACGACCACCTTTGCTCTGCTCGGACTATTGGCATGGTCCCGGCTTCGCTCCCATTCGACGGCAAGTTTTGCCGGTCGTTCGATTCCTTCCGGGACAATCCAGCGGGCGACGGGACTGTTTGTGATCGCGATTGGGATTGTGGTCCTGGGTGTGTTTATGCTTGCGTCGATCGGCGATGTTTATGGCGCGAAAGAGCCATTCCTTGTCCGGTTCTTTGAGGTTGCCAGCGCGTTCAATACGGTCGGGCTGTCGATGGGTGTAACCCCGGAGTTGTCCGCGCCATCCCGCTGGGTCGTCATTTTTCTTATGTTTGTGGGACGAACCGGCCCGCTGTCACTTGCGGCTGCACTGGTCGTTCGTCTCACCGCAGGTGGACGATATCGTCTCGCCTATGAAGATGTCGTTGTCGGTTAGACGCTACACCCCATCTGGAGAATTGCATGAAACGCTTTGTTGTCGTTGGCCTGGGAAATTTTGGATTCACAGTTGCCAAATCCCTGTCCGAAAATGGGCACGATGTGATTGCCGTTGATCTCAATGGCGAGGTGATCGACCGTCTGGCAACGTTCGTTTCACGAGCGGCGGTGGGTGATGCCCGGGATGTCGAGACACTTCGTCGCGTCGGTGCGGCCGATGCTGATGCAGCGATAGTTTCGACAGGTGATGATATTGCCTCAAGCATCCTGGCGACGATGGCTTTGCACGATGTGAATGTGAAAGACATTTTTGTCAAGGTCGTATCCAACGATCACGCTCGCGTCATGCAGCGGATCGGCGTTACCGATATTGTTTTTCCCGAGCAGGATACGGCCAGGGCACTTTCCGCACGGATCAGCGGCTCGGCACTGTTGAACTACGTCAGGCTGGGAACCGGCTTCAGCGTCCAGGAGATGGGCGTTCCGAACAGTTGGTATGGCAAGTCCATTCGTGAACTTCGCTTGCGGCAGAATTTTGACATCTCCATCGTCGCCCTGCACGATGTTCTGACTGACAAGCTCACCGCAACACCAGACCCAGACTACTTGCTCAGAGACTCTGACACACTTCTTGTCGCCGGCGACGACGTGGCACTGAGGAAGGCAGCAAGCGTGAAATAATCACCCGGCGCGGTCCGCAACCGAATGGATCCGTTGCCGATGCAGTTGGCGATCGGGTGTGTGGATTTGGTTAAGGAGACCCGGCCAACGGTTGCCGGGGGCCGCAAAAACCGGAAAAGTGGTTAGACTGTCGTCAGCGGCAGCGGGGGTGCGTCAGACAGTCAGAACAACACGATTTGCATCGGAATATTAAATGCATTACCGCAAATTTGCCGCGTCACCGAAAGAAGTCGCGGAAATTGGGCTGGGAACCTGGCAACTGGGTGGCACCGAATGGGGCGACGTCAGTGATGACCAGGCGCTCGAGACGCTGCGCGCGGCGGCCGCAGAAGGCGTCACTTTTCTGGACACGGCCGACATCTACGGGGGCGGCCGCAGCGAAGAACTGATCGGCCGGTTTCTCCGGGAACAGGGCGACCGAAACCGCTTTTTTCTCGCGACGAAGTTCGGCCGCCGCCCGGATCCGGGCTGGCCCGACAACTTTTTGCCCGAAACAGTCCGCCGCCACATCGACGATTCGCTGGGGCGACTGGGGGTTGAGCAAATTGATTTGGTCCAGACGCATTGCGTTCCCCTGGAACACCTGCGCGACGGGGTGGTTTGGCATGTCCTGCGCGAACTGCAGGCCGAGGGCAAGATCGGCGGATTCGGAGCCAGCGTCGAATCGATGGACGAGGCAGCAGTGTGCCTGGAAGTCGACGGGCTGCAGTCGTTGCAGATTATTTTCAATCCCTTTCGGCTGAAACCGGCCGAAGTGATTTTTCACGCCGCCCGCGAAAAACAGGTTGCCCTGATCGCGCGACTGCCACTGGCCAGCGGTTTGTTGTCGGGACGGATCACGGCCGAAACGGTCTTTGCGGAAAACGACCATCGCAGTTTCAACCGCGACGGCGAGCGTTTCAATATCGGTGAAACGTTCGCCGGGTTGCGCCTGGAAGACGCCCTGCCCGTAGTGGAACAGTTCCGCAAACTGGCCAAAGGCAATACGACGCTGGCCCAGTGGGCCCTGCGCTGGTGTCTGGACCACGAAGAAATCACCACGGTGATTCCGGGCGCAAAAAACCCGGATCAGGTGCGCGAAAACGCCGCCGCCAGCGCCATGAAACGCCTGCCTTCCAAAACGCATGCGACCGTATTCGAGCTGTACTACGAGGCCGTGCGGGAAAAAATTCGCGGCCCCTACTGAGTGACAGTCCCAAATAGGGGTCTGGCCGGTCTGGCCGTCTCTGTCTGTCGAGTGGTCTGACCCCTTTGGGGACCAGGCGCCAGGTTGGGACCTTCGGGTCGGCGGTTCCGCGGTTTATCGGCGGTCTGTTTCCGGTGCCGCGCGAAAACGGTTCTGGATCGCAGTCAGCGGCACGCAACGATGCAGCAACATCTCCAGCAGATCGCCGCGATCCTTTTTGATGCCGGAATTTTCCGCTGCGTCCTCTCCTGCGTGTTCGTCAACCGTTTCCCGCCTGCGAATCAGTGGTGAAACGGTGGCAACCAGCCCGATCACTTGGCCGCGTTCGTTGAACACCGCCGACCCGCTGGAACCGGCTCCATAATCGGCAGTCGTTTCCATCCAGACTGTGTTGCGATGGGTCGAACGCAGGTCGGCAACGTAGCGACTGACGCGGCCTTCGGTCAAAACAAAGTACTCGCGATGCGGATGGCTGAGCACAAACAGGGGCGTCATCGGCCCGGGGGCCCTGTCGGCCAGCGGTGCCGGATGGAGTGCGGAGAGATCGCCGCCCAGCCGAATCAGCGCCACATCATCGGCCCGTGAGGCGGAGAGGATTTCCAGGACCGGGTGGCTGGTGCCCTGGCTGGTAATCGCCACCAGCCCAAAGGTTCCCGGATTGTCTTTTTCAATCACATGAAAATTGGTCAGCGCCAGCCCATCATCACTGATCACCACTCCGCCAGCCGTGGCGACATGTTGCTGGTCGCATTTCCCGCAGTCGTAGATATCCGCCACGATCAGGGAGGACCGGACCATCGCCTGGTAAACGGCGTCTTCGTCGGGCAAGACGGTTTCGGGAAGAGGGACTTTGGCGGCAGCGTTGGCGTTTTTCAGCTGGCGGTCCAGTTCGTCAATGTCCGGATGACCTGGCGCGGCGAGAGTTTCTTTGGCAAGTTCCAGCACCGCGCGGTAAATCGCGCGGTTGTTGACGGGTCGGTGCAATACGTCCAGCGCGCCCGCCTGGTCCTCCTGGCCGGAAGTCTTTTCACCCACTTCGCTGTCGATGGTGGCATTGGCCAGATCCAGCTCAACGGTTTTTGGGGGCAGGCAGACCGATTCGCTGCAGGCCTGGAACTGCAGTTTGATTCTGGTTTTCCGGAACAGCCCCGGATCCCCCGTCAAAACGCTGCAGGAAAACGTCTGTCCGTCAGTCAGATGGCCGCTGCCGCCGGTTGAGTCGGGAAATTTCCAGGGAGCAAACTCGCTGACCCCGTCCGGAAAAACAATTTTCGGATCGACCGGAATCAGAAACTCGTCGGCACCCGGGCTGTACACATGCCAGCCCTTGTCCGCGTGAACCGTTACGGCGACCTGCCAGATTCCCAGCCGCGGCGGATCGACCGGAGTCAGCCGGACCGAAAACCGGATCTTGTCCGGCTCCTGCCTGGCGGGGGACTGGGCAGCGGTTCCGGCAAGTCCTGCAAAGACAGACGCGGCAACCAGGACGAACATCGTGGCGCGGATCCGCAGCGAGCAGATTGCCGCCGCGCGGGTGGGTATCGATTCGATTTTCATTTTACTGGTCCGAAACTTTTTCAGCGGACTGGTCGGGAGACGTCAGGGAAACACAAACCAGTTCCTTGTCGTTTTTCCAGTAGCACCGGCCGTTGGCGAAAGCGGGGTGGCACCAGACCACGTTTTTTCCGTAAGCCATCTGGGTGGGTTCAAGGATTTTGGCAGCGCTGATCGTCTGGTATTTTTCCGGGGTCATGCGGGCAAGGGTCAGGACTCCATTTTCTCCCGCGATCAGGTACCGGTCACCGCAACGCACGATGAATCCCGCGCCCGATCCCGAGGTGTCGCCACCGCTGGTTGGTTCCAGCGTTTCCCATTTCCTTTCGCCATCCTCCAGCGAGATGCAACGCAGTTTGCTCCCCAAATCGACGCCATAGGCATGGCCCTCCCGCACCGTCACGGGACTGTGGCTGGTTGTGAAACCCTTTCCATTCCAGACTTCTTCCGCTGCCGGTTTGTCGCTGGCCAGCCGCAGGCAGATTGACGCGCCTTCACCGCTGGCGAACAACAGTCCGTTTTCCACGACCGGCATCGCGACCGGCATTTTGTAATGGGGCTGAAGCGGAAACGACCAGTAGACCGAACCGTCGTCGGGATTGACGCTGTTGAGTGTGGTGGGTGTCCAGGCCAGCAGCTGGGCGACTCCACCCGCCATCACAACGGTTGGTGGGCAGTACCCCGTGTCCGGATCGGGACAGGCCCGCCAGAGTTCTTCCCCGGTCATTTTGTTCATGGCCACCAGAGCTCCGTCCTCGCCACCGATCATGGTAAAGACCCGGTCTCCCCAGACCAGCGGATGGGCGGCAAAGCCCCAGATCGGGGCCTCTTTCATCTGGTAACGTTCTTTCAGGTCGACATTCCAGAGAATCGATCCATCCACGGCGTTCAGGCACAGCATGCGGCCTTCGGCACCGAGCGTGTAAACCCGGTCTTCATCGACCGTGGGCGTGCAGCGCGGTCCGGCCGGAAACGAAATCCGGTAAGGACATTCGTAGGCCTGTTCCCACAACCACTCGCCAGTGTTTGCATCCAGGCAAACGACCCGTTCGGTTCCCTCGATTTCGTTCCGTTTGCCGGCGTCGGGTGTCGGGTCGCCCTCGCGCAAAGCGTAATCCATCAGGTACAACCGGCCATTGGCAACCGCGGGCCCGCCATACCCCGACCCGACGGGTTTGCGCCACAGAATCTCCGGCCCCCCGTCAGGAAATTTTTCGGTCAGGTTGGGTTCATTCCAGACACCGTCGCGGGCCGCCCCCTGCCACTGCGGCCATTCCTGGGCGGGTGCGCTGCCAGACATCCAAACAACAACCAGACAAACCGGCGCGAACGCAAGAGAAAACCGGAACATGCAAAACCCCACATGGCGAAATCGATTCGGTAGAAAGCAAATAGCATTGCCATTCTACCCGAACCGCACGCGGACTGTGTCCACCGGCAAATTTTGCCAGCGGTTTTTCAGGGGCGCATTTCCGTGGCGCCCGTGGGGTTGGGCGTCTCTACTTCTTTTGCCAGCGATCTTCTGTATCGAGAACGGTTCGGGCCGCGTCACTCTCCAGCCACGCCCGCGCGGTGCTGTCGTCGCGCAGGTAACTGTCCCAGAAGGCGGTGCTGAGAGCCATGATGGCCCGGTGGTGGGCCGGGTTGCGCGGTTTGGAATCTCCCCGCAGCGCCGTTTCGGTGAAAACCGAATGCTCGGCGTTGTTCAATACCAGTTCGTATTTGTTGCCTGCGGGAAGGGCCGGATAGACTCCCAACCGCGATTCCATGTCGGCCCCTCCGATCGGCGCCACGTCGTGCGTCCCCGTCATGCACAGCCAGGGGATTTTCACAGCGCCAAAAGCCTTGTTCACATCACCCATTTTGGGCGTGCTGGGGCTCATCGGAATTGCCGCACGAATCCGTTCGTCCGTGTACCGGGCCTGGCCCAGCACCGTTTGACCACTGACATACTGCGTTGTCAGGGCGCCAAAGGAGTGACCCGACATGCCAATCTGTTTCAGGTTCATTCGGTTGTGCAGCGCATGGGAATCGTCAGCATTCCAGGCTTCCAGCTGGTCAATGACCGCGGGGATATCGCCCGCGCGCAGGGTGAGATTCTGGGCATTGCCCGCCTTTTTCATGGCGTTCATCCGCCGGAGTGCAGGGACATCTTTCCAGACCGAATCGTCACTGCCCGGATGCTGCGTGAAGACCGCAATGTACCCGCGCGCTGCCCAGTGTTTGCCGAGAAAGGGTGACGTTTCCCTGGTTCCACCCAAACCGTGGCTGTGAATGATCACGGGTGCGGCATCACCTGATTCAGGCAGATAAACCAGAATCGGTATCTCCCGTGACCGGTCTTCGTCTTTGACCACCAGTTTGAGAGTGTTGATTTCCCGATCGTCGATTTTCAGCGGATCATAGGTCGCCGGATCAATGGGCGGTGTCGCGGGCTGCTTTTCCTGAAAGGAAATAAAACAGCCGATGGCATCGGTCATGGATGGCTCCACCGGTTTGCCGTCAACGATCGCCTCCAGGGCGTTTGCCAGTTCGCGCCTGGTCGCAACCGGTCGTTTCTTGCCATAGTCGGCGTACAAATCGTCAATTCTGCCCTGGTACGCGGGTGCTGACTGGTCGCGGACAAACACAAAAGCCTGCGGTGTCACAGTCGCACCGACGCGACGGGAAATCGACTGGTCAGTGTCAATGACGACCGGAACTTCAATGCCAAAGTCGCGCGCGTGTTTGCGGGCCGCGTCGGAGTCTGTCCCGGGACCGGGATGAATCATAATGAACCGGATTCCGTTCTCCGCATGCTCTTCTGCCATCCGGTGCAACAACGGCTGGTAGGAGTTTGCGATCGGGCAATCAGTGGAGATGAAAACAAGCACGAGGGCTCGCGTTGATTCGTCGTTAAAAGGCTTTTGCAGCTTTCCTTCGATGTCGGTGAACTGCCATGGCGAGTCGGCGCGGGTGACATGGCCCAGGAAGAGAGCGACCAGAAAAGTCAAAGTCACTGGGATCCGGTTGTGAAACATGATTCGAAATACCTTTAATGATTTTTGGGGGAATCGGGGCGGAGTTTCCAGGGCAGGTGCGTTTCAGGGCAGATCCCTGCAACGGGAGTGGGCATGGCAAGGTTACTCTTTTCGGCCGGAACCAAACCGGTCACGGAGTTCCATCAACCGGTCCAGTTCGGCCTTGTCCAGTGTTCCGTCCCGGTCCTGGTCCAGCAGGCCAAACACGCGACCACTCAGCCGGGGTGGAGCTTCGGATTCCTGAAGTTTGCCGTCCCCGTTCTGGTCCAGTTGCATCAGCATTTGCGCCAGCGCCGGACCCTGCGAAAACCGGTTGACGATCGTTTCGGTGAAGTGTTTTCGCACGGCATTTTGCAATTGCGGCCGTTCCTTTTCATTACTGGCAACCGTCATCAGGGTAATCGATCCCATTTCGTCTTTGGATTCCCGTCCCCAACGAATCGTTTGCGGAGGCTGGTAGGGGTTCTCCGGATTTTCTGCCGAATTGTCGTACACGATTTCGGAATGAATCACGGTGCCCGCCGGAAGTTCGACTGGTTCTGCAAACAGGTACCGGTCCTGCCAGTCGAGATCCCAGTCATCAATTTGCAACAGAATTGTGGACTGGCCGTCAGGTGACTCTGCCGTCAGCTTCATCTCGCGGCAAATGTAATGTGCATGCCCACCGACTCCGATAATTTGAGTATCAACAGGAATCGTAAAAGCATCAGATACCCGGTAATTCTTTTCTCCGGGTGGAATATTGATGTTGGCACCAAAGCCAAACATGGCGGGAACCTGAATCATGACAAGCTGTTTCGATGGAGGCCTGTCCGCAAAGTACAACGCCAACTCGGCCTGTTCCGTTTCCGGCTTTCCGGATGGATGAAAATGCGTTTGCATCACGATATCGCTTCCGCGCGGCAAGGCCATAGCCAAATCGCCGGGCAAAAAATTGGGCATCGCACCGGGCACGTATCCACCCAGTCCCCTTGCAAGTGCGTTGTCGATCCGGCTGTTGTCCTCGTCGCCTGCGGAAGCGCGGGCTGGTCCACCCCGAAACCGGTCCAGCAACCCCCCGCCATTTCGTGACGTTGAATTGTCATCGGCTATGGCACCACCAAAGTCACCCAGAAAGCCCATTCCCGGTATGCCGGCCTGGCCGTCAGCACCATCTTTCTTCCGGGCATGGCCACTGGTGTCGAGAAAGAAAATTGCATGGTGGACGGCGGACTTTGCTTTTGGCCGCAATTCCACGGCTTTGACCCATTTGTCTTCCGGCAGGTCGACTGGAAACACGAACGAACGATAGAGATCGGGACCATCAGCCGGAATCTGAAACTGGCCATTCATTTTCACGACCAGGTCGGGAGTCCCCAGCGTCCATCCGGCGGTGAATTCTGGCGGGGCAGGTGTTTCCTGCGCATTTCCTTCCGGACAACCGGCATCAATCCAGGCAAGCATTTTCTGTTTTTGCTCCGCGCTCAAACTTCGTTCGTTCGCAAACTCGAGATTGTGATTGACCGGTTTCCAGGGCGGCATGTATCCGCTGTCGATCACCGCCCGTATGGTTTGTGCCCGACGGCTGAAATCACCATGGGTCAACAGGGAAAACGGGCCGACCTGGTCGGGTCGGTGGCAGATCGAACATTTTCCGTACACGATCGGTGCGATGTCAGCGGAAAAAGTCGGTGGCGACTGGTGGCCAACAGCATTTGTTTCCGTTTGGCCAATGACCCATGACAATGGCGCAAGAAGGAATGTCGCGAAAATGGAGGCAACGATCTTTCTGATGGCCGGGCAAATCCTGTTCATGATGGACGATTCCTTATATTTTGAATGGCAGGCTGAACGCCCGCTTTCCGTGTTATTCCTGTTCGTTTGAATCAAATCTCAAAATTCTCCGGTTGGGCGAGCTGTGCCCAGTGGCAGCAAACCAGTCGTTCGCGAGTACGGGTTCGTCGACCAGCACGAGCGAGATTTTTTCGTGGCCGAGAGTACCCGCCGGTTCGTTCCATGTGGCGTCCAGCCGGACCGCGACGCCGTTATGGGGGTCGGACCACAATTCAATTTTGTCGGGAGCTTTTTCGACCCGCTTCCATCGCAGCGTGCCAACAACATGTTTGCAGACAACGGATTTTCCATCGGAGACTTCAATCGATTCATCCGCCAGGTTCTGCAGTCGATACCCGCGCTGCATGCGGGCCAGTACCGTTTCGATATGAAGATAAGGAGTCGAGATGCTCTCACGCTGGCTGAGCCACCGGCCCAGTCCCGTTTCATCGCCCATCCGAACCGGTCCAATTGCCGGGACAAACCAGGCTTCACTTCCATCGGTGCCCAACCAGAAACTTGACCCAGGAAGTAACGCGGGATGCCGCAGCGCGAACCGGTCACTTCCCTGAACATACAGGTCGCTGTCAATGGCTGTTGTGTTTTCAGCAGAACGGCGAAGCGTCACCGTAACCCGGTAGTGCCGCGACACGAGTTCCTGGGCGGCCGCAATACTTCTCTGGACCGCCGCCATCGCGACTCCTGTAGAACCGGTCGTCTGGACGGCAACGATCAGTGCCAGCAGTACCGAAGCAGCTACAGCCCACGACATCCATCGCTTCCAGCGGCGCGGAGAACGCTGCCCGGTGCGGCTTGTCGGGACCGTCGCGGGCCTCGGCTGTTCACGGTCGATCCGTCGCATAACCGATTCAATTCGCGATTCATTTCCTGTCGGGTTGGATTCGAAGGCGGACTGCAACAACGCGTCCATCATGGAATCACGCAGTTCGTCGTTCGGAGTTTTTTCGCTCATGACGGCTGCTCTCCCAACTCAAGCTTTCGTTCCAGACAGTCAGCCAGTTGCGATTTGGCGCGAGTCAGCCTCTTTTTGAGTGTCTCCATCGCAATCGAAAGCGACTGCACGATGTCGCCCAGAGGCAATTCCTGCTGGTATCGCATATTGATGGGTTGGCGGTAATTGTCGGGAAGAGAATCGACACAGTCCCGCAACGCAGCGAGCTTTTCCTGAAAGGTGTCACCTGGCTGTTTTTGGACGGCGGCAAAACGGCTGTCGAGCCATTCCAGCGATGCGGCGTCGAGCGACAGGGCCTGTCTGGAGCCGTTGCGAAAGTGAGCCAGAATGATTTTGCCCGCGATCCCCCTCAGCCATGGACCGAACGGACGGCTGCGATCAAAATCTTCCAGCCGCCGCCACGCCACGATCATCGTTTCCTGAAACAGGTCATCGGCAACGTTCGTGTCGCGCACACCGGAACGCAGATAGGCCAGCAGCATGCCCGCATTTTCCCGCATCAGAATTTCAAAAATCTGTCTGGCTTCCATGACCTTGCAAACAAAAAAGTTAAATTGCCCGAGTGCAGACTAATGGCCTGTTCCAGCAGCGGTCAAACGTCCCACTCCCAGCAAGGGTCAAAGGCCGCTGGCGAAGAACACTACAGAGGATTGTCCCCTGACCGGAAAAAAGGGACAGAAACCCGGCCAGGAAAACCGGATTTCGAGAAAAATCTGGCCAGCCGAAGGCCGTCGCCGTTCCCTGCAAGTCCTGTTGGGCCGCCACACTGGCCGAATTTTCACAGTTTTGACCATGAACTTTTCTGTTTTCACCCCAACCGGCGAGTCTATTCACACGCTTTCCGGGCACCC